>CAKSWL010000063.1 GCA_934511335.1 uncultured Cloacibacillus sp.
TGTCGCGATAGTAAATGGAGGCCTCGAGCCCGCTGCGGCATCCGCCGGCTCCCGCGAGGATATCTTCCAGCTTGTTGATATTCACATAGAGGGAATCCGTGCGCGTGCGCAGGTGTTTCAGCATATTGATCTCCATCGCGCAGTCCAGCTCGGGACAGGCGCTCTTGACCGCCACCGCGGTCTCGCTGAGGCGCTTGAGGTAGGTGTAGGCGGCGGGGATGATGTCTTTCCTCACCATTTCAGCCATCGTCAGAGCTTCGATCCGGATCACTTTGCAGTAGTTCTCAAGGTGCACCTCGCAGCGCGAGCGCATCTCGACCTCCGTGAAGACCTTGTGTTTGGTGAAGAGCGCGATATTCTTTTCGTCGATATAGTGCGGCAGAGCGTCCGGGGTCGTCCGGTAGTTCGAGAGGCCGCGCCGCGCCGCCTCTTCAAGCCAGGAGCTCTCATAGCCGTTGCCGTTGAAGATGATGCGTTTGTGCTTCGATATGGTCTCCCTGATGAGGCCGTTAAGCGCCTCTTTGAAATCCGCCGCCCGCTCAAGAACGTCGGCGAACTGTTCCAGCTCATCGGCTATTATCGTGTTGAGCGCGATGTTCGGCCCGGCGATCGACTGGCTCGCGCCTGCCATACGGAATTCAAACTTGTTGCCCGTGAAGGCGAATGGCGAAGTCCGGTTGCGGTCCGTGGTATCCTTGGGGAAAAGCGGCAGCATGTCCACGCCGATCTCCATTTGGCTCGCGGCCCTGTCCTTATAAACGGCGCCCCTTTCGATCGACTCCAGGATATCCATCAGCTCCTCGCCGATGAAGATAGAGATGACCGCCGGAGGCGCCTCGTTCGCGCCGAGCCTGTGGTCGTTGCCCGCCGTCGCGACGGCAGCGCGGAGCATATCCTGATACTCGTCCACGCCCTTGATCGCCGCGCAGAGAAAGAGGAGGAACTGCGCGTTCTCCGATGGGGTTTTCCCTGGGGCGAGAAGGTTGAGGCCGGTATCGGTCGCGAGAGACCAGTTGATATGTTTGCCGGAGCCGTTGACCCCGGCAAAGGGCTTTTCATGAAGGAGGCAGACAAGTCCGTGACGGTCGGCCACCTTCTTCATCAGCTCCATCGTCAGCTGGTTGTGGTCGCAGCCCATATTCGTATTGGTAAAGATCGGCGCAAGCTCATGCTGCGCGGGGGCGACCTCGTTGTGTTCCGTCTTAGCGAAGATGCCGAGCTTCCAGAGCTCTTCGTCTAGCTCGGCCATGAATTCCGCAACGCGCGGGCGTATCGCGCCAAAGTAATGGTCCTCAAGCTCCTGCCCCTTCGGCGGCTTCGCACCGAAGAGCGTGCGGCCGGTGAAGCGGAGGTCTTTGCGCTTTTTGTATAGATCCTTGTCGACGAGGAAGTATTCCTGCTCCGGCCCCACCGTCGTCGTTACGCGCGTGACGTCATGATTGCCGAAGAGCCTCAGGATGCGCAGCGCCTGAACGTTGATGACGTCCATCGAACGCAGAAGCGGCGTCTTTTTATCGAGGACCTCTCCGCCGTAGGAGCAGAAGATCGTAGGGATGCAGAGGGTGTTTTCTTTGATAAAGGCGTATGCGGCGGGATCCCAGGCGGTGTAGCCTCTCGCCTCGAAGGTGGCGCGCAGCCCCCCCGAAGGGAAGGATGAGGCGTCGGGCTCGCCCTTTATCAGCTCTTTGCCGGAGAATTCCATGATCACTCGGCCGTTGTCAAGCGGCGAGATAAAGCTGTCGTGCTTTTCCGCGGTGATTCCCGTCAGCGGCTGAAACCAGTGGGTGAAGTGCGTCGCACCCTTCTCCACCGCCCAGTCTTTCATCGCGTTGGCCACGACGTTCGCGATATCGCGCGAGACCGGCTTGCCATCGCTGACGGATTTCTTGAGCGCTTTGAAGGTCTCCTTCGGGAGGCGCTGTTTCATCGTGAAATCATTAAATACCATCGTGCCGAATATCTCTTCTATCTTTATCATCACAACCACTCCTCTTTAAAAGGACATCTTCCTTAACGCGGAGATATTATCGCTGTTTGCAGTCAATGTCAATAACTAAACAGAAAATTTTTGTATTTTTATTGCTTAGGTATATTTAAACAATGCTTATATTAATCAAAAAACAAAATTAAGCACGCGTACCACATACTTAAGCAAATATTTAAGATTAAGATAAAAAAGGAGGCCCGCTTTCACACGGACCTCCTTTTCAAGGGAGAGATGTTCTTTTATTGATGACAGTCTAGGAAAGCCTCTATATTTTCCCTACCAGGCCGATGCCGGGTTCCAGCGTATCCTCGCCGGGGGTCCACTTTGCGGGACAGACCCGGTCTCCGTACTTAGCGACGAACTGGAGGGCCTGTACCTTACGGAAGAGCTCGTCGGCGTTGCGGCCGACGTTGCCGGCGCTCACCTCATAGGCGCAGATCCTGCCCTCTGGGTTGACGATAAAGGTGCCGCGCTCCGCGAGCCCCTTATCCTCGATCATTACATCAAAGTCTCTCGCAAGCGCCCCTGTCGGGTCGGCAAGCATCGGGAACTTGATCGCCTTGATCGTCGCGGAGGCGTCCTGCCAAGCTTTATGGACAAAATGTGTGTCGCATGAGACGGAATAAACTTCACAGCCGATCTCTTTAAGCGCCTCATATTTATCCGCGAGATCCTTAAGCTCTGTTGGACAGACAAAGGTAAAGTCTGCCGGATAGAAGAAGAATATCGACCATTTGCCGAGGATATCCGCCTTTGATACCGTCTTGAACTCAAAATCATGATAGGAATTTACTGTAAAATCGCTGACTTCTTTACCGATAAGGGACATCTTGGAAACCTCCTGAATTTTTTTATTTACGTTAGCTTATCCTAACTGGCTTAAATTTATCATCTTAGGGGCATTTTGTCAATAACTTATAATGGTTACTTTTACTGAATTTAAATGTTCAGCAATAATCTTATTAAAGGGAGCGACTGTCGGCGGACGTTATAAAAAATAGAGGGCGCGCTTGTCGCGCGGCCTCTATTTTTCATTGCCATCTGGCTCTTTTATCCCTCTCTCAGTGACAGCCGGCCGTGGCCGTTTAAATGCCTGTTTGTAGAGGGCTAGGATGTCTTCTTGTGTCGCTTTGCGCGGGTTGCCGGGGGTGCAGACGTCGGCGAAGGCGGATTCCGTCAGCGCCTCTAGGTCTTCCTCTTTGACGTTGAGCATGGACAGCTTCTGCGGGATGCTGACATCCAGCGCAAGCTGACGCACCGCGTCTACGGCCGCCTTACGGTATTCGGCGGGGCTCATTTGATCGACGCCCTTGACGCCGAAAACTCTCGCTATTTCACGGTATTTCTCGCCGGTATAATCGGCGTTGTATTCCATGACGTAGGGCAGCAGCAGGGCGTTCGCCACGCCGTGCGGCATGTCGTAAAAGGCGCCGAGCGGATGGGCCATGCCATGGACGAGGCCAAGGCCGACATTGGAGTAGGCCATGCCTGTTACGTATTGCCCGAGCGCCATATTCTCGCGGGCCTGCTGGCAGCCGTCGTTGACGGCGGCGCGGAGATTGTCGGCGATGAGCTGAATGGATTTAAGGCTGAACATGTCCGTAAGCTCCCAAGCGCCGAGTGTGATGTATCCCTCTATCGCGTGCGTGAGAGCGTCCATGCCGGTCGCGGCGGCAAGGCCTTTCGGCATCGAGCTCATCATGTCGGAATCGACGACCGCTACCTGCGGGATGTCGTGGGGGTCCACACAGACAAACTTGCGCCGCTTCTCTTCGTCGGTGATGACGTAGTTGATCGTCGTCTCCGCGGCGGTCCCCGCCGTCGTCGGCACGGCGAAAATCGGCACTGCTGGGTGCTTCGTCGGAGCGACCCCCTCAAGCGAACGGACGTCGGCATATTCGGGGTTGTTGACGATGATGCCGGTTCCCTTCGCGGTGTCCATCGAGGAGCCGCCGCCGATGGCGATCATATAATCCGCTCCAGCCGCCTTGAAAGCCTCTACACAGTCCTGCACATTCTTGATCGTCGGGTTTTGCTTGAGGCTGTCGAATACCTCATAGGGAGACCCCGCCTCTTCGAGAACGTCAAATACTTTTTTCGCCACGCCGAACTTGATCAGGTCTTTATCTGTGACGATAAGCGCCTTTTTGAATCCGCGGCGCGCAGCCTCTTCGGGTATGCTCTTGATCGCACCCGCGCCGAAGTACGCTGTTCCGTTCCAGATCATCCGGTTTGCCATCTTTTGCGTCACTCCTTTTTATCCTTATGTCTCTTATCTCCGTATTTATCGGAGACTACCTCTCTAGGCCTTTCGGCCTCTTCTTCGGTCTCCCACGGAAGTTTGTCGCCAGGTTCTTTAAGGTAGTTGAGTATCTGCCAGACCCCCTCGCCCGTGTACGAGCTGACATGGTAGATCGGGCTGCAGCCAGCCAGGTCGAGCCAGTTATGGGCCCGCTCGACATCGGCCCCCTGATGGTCGATCTGCGTCACGATCCCGATTACGGGGCGATTACAGCAGGCGGTCACACAAGGGGGATAGAGGGAATATTCTTCTGTGGCGCTCAAAAGCAGTCCCACCACGTCGGCCTCATAGGTGTAGAGGGCGAGCGCCTTGGACAGGGTGCTGTTCTCGGCGTACTCGCCCGGAGTGTCGATGACTACGTCGTAGTGGTTGATGTACTGCGTTTTATGATACTTGATTACGTCGCCGCGGAGCGCCTGTATCAGCGTAGTTTTGCCGCATTCGCTGCGCCCCATCAATATCAGTTTTTTCATGTGCGCGTTATTTCGCAGATCGTGAAGCCCAACTTGTTTTTAAGAAACGTCAAGATGCTGTTCACTGCCGACTGCACGTTCGATATCCTTCCCGTAAATATGCAGGTCCCGCTGAAACGGTCGATGAAACCGATCTCTATCGCGGAGGTCTTGATGGCGATGTCGCCTGCAATAACAGAAATTTCCGATGGGGTCATGCTCAATATGGCAATGGCCGACTGCTTGTAGTCAAGTTCCGGGTTAAGCCCCAGTTTTTTGTAGATTATCTCGTCCGGACTGGCGATGATATGGGCCAGCGTCACCTGCTTGCCCGGCACCATCTCTTGAACGAGGCGCAGCTTGCCTGATTCTACTTTGCCAAAATCGCTCAGATCCATCTTCCACACTCCGTTTCTCTTCGAGTCCCAGCGCCTTCTTGATCTCGGATATCTCGGCTCCCATTATCTGCCTGTCGCCGATGACGGTGACCGGCGCGCTGATGTAGCCGTGCGACTTCATAAAGTGCTGAGCCTCTTTGCTTGAGGGGATGCTGACCTCTTCAAATGCTATGCCGCGCGAGTTGAGAAAGTCTATAATCATGCGGCAAAAGCCGCACTCCGGCATCGTATAGATGATCACTTTACCCTTATTTTCCTTCGCCTTTTCCGCCGCGGCCTCCTGTTCTTTTATGGCCGCTACGTCGTAGAAGCACTGTGGGCATTCCTCGGGCTCCTTCTCCGGCTTCGTCTCGTAATAGCACTGGGCGCAGTCAGCGTCCTCTTCCATTTTCTTATCTTCCGCGTTCGGCTCGTAGAAGCACTGCGGACATACTTCTTCCCCTTCTTCTTTCTTTTTGGGCGAAGGGTCGTAATGACACTGCGGACAATCCTGGGCCATTTTCATGCCTCCTTTCAGCAATTTGAGAGCAGCTTCTCCACAAATCCCGGATGCGGTGACGAAATAACGCAGCTGCTCGTGACCTCGCCGCTCTCCTGCAGTTGGTTCAGGCACGAATTCATCGCCGACCTCACCGCGGAGAGCTCGCCTGTAAAGATAAGGAATCCCTTGCCTCCCAGGCCTCTCGCTATCCGTATCTCAATGAGCCTGACGTTCGAGGCTTTCGCCGCTATATCTCCGGCCATGACGGCCGTGAGAGCGGATATCGTTTCAATCACTCCGACGGAGAGGATCTTTTCTACCTCGGATGTCCCGGTGATCGCCGCCGGGATGGACTCATGCACATTGTTTATTATATAGCTTGAAACGATGGCTGAATCCGCTATTTGGACGCCGGTCTCCATTGAGCTTTTTACGGCGCCGACATTTCCGTAGACGGCGATCATATACTTTCCGGGGCATATCGGGGCAGAGATAAGCGCCTTGACGTCGGCGGCCTTGAGCATCTCGTCGGTGGCCGACATACCTATGGGAATGCTCTTTACCTCCAGTAACCCAATTGAATTTACCATTAAAAGCCCCTCTCAGTCTAATCTTTCTCTACTGAGCTATCGCAATCCTGATGAGATTCACAAGTATCGTCAGAATAAAGATCGTCACCGCCGGCGGGTCGATGTGCGAGTCATTATGGCTGTTGAAGGCGTTCGCCGCAAAGTCTCCTAGGAGGCTGGCGAGGATGCCGAAAATCACGCCGAGGACAGCGCCGCTGGAGCCCCAGGCCGCCATTCCCGCCAACGCGCCGAGCCCGGAGGGAAGGGTGATGTGGTGCGTCGCGGGAATCGCAAACCCGGTCTGCGCGAAGATAAGCGAGATCGCCGAGAAACCAAAGCAGATGACGGGATAGACGCCCAGCGCCGCGTCGGAGACGCCGGCCTGCATCATCGAGGCCGCTACGAAGCTTACCGCGATGCCGACCACCGCGCCGAGCATCACGTTATAGGTGAAGCCTTTGCCGCCCGTTACCCATACGCGGGGTTCTGTGCCGGTGTATTTTCCCGTCAGCCCTGTTTTGCCGAAGGTAAGGCGCACGATGCAGCCGGAGATCGCGACGGTCATCGCGACCGCGTCCGTAAGCGGTCCGAGGGGGGTCTTCATCAGGAGACTGCAGATAACGAAACCAATGACGCCAAAGAGGCCGCCCACACAGATCACATCGGCTTCGCCAAGTCCGTTGAGCGGCGTCACGATGTCGTTGCCGGCCTTGAGTTTGCCTTTACTGGCCGCATACGCCGCCGCCGCTACGCCGCCGGCGAATGCCACGTGCGGCCCCATAAATGAACCAAACGCCATAAATCCGACGCCGACGTCCGCGCCGCCGCCGGCCGCCACCAAGGCTCCGGCCAAAGCGAAACACCCCGTCATTATGAACGCGGGGAGCGCGCCGAGCAACGCGCCGAAAGCTCCACCACCAAAAGCCGCTACCAAAGCAAAGATATCCATAGTATTATTGCCTCCTCTATATTGTGATTATTGTTGATTCCTCTGATGTATTACTATAACACTCTCCGTAACGGCTTTGACCGTTCCAGTTATAGATGCATGAAGATTAGAGCCTAATTTTCCCTGCGGCGCCCGCGCAATGAGGTCGCCGCGATTTACCTGGTCGTTCACCTTTACCACCGGCTCGGAGGGAGCGCCCGCGCCCTGCCGAAGCGGCAGTGTGACCGTTGCGAATCTGTATTTATTATACTCCATCGGCGCCGGTTTGTCATACTGCGAGAGGCCCAATTGGCGTATAAGTTTGCCGACGGGATAGCGCTTGTATTCCCGGAAGCCGTCGCATCGCTCAGGCTCCGCGCGCAGGCTGTTTTTCACGCCGTTCCGCATGAGGAGGTTTTTAATGGAGGCGTTGAACTTCCACGGCTGGAGCTCCATCACGCAGGCATATTCGCAGAGGCGGCAGCCGCAGCAGAGATAGGCGTTCATCGGGCTCTGTTTTTGATCGCAGAGGCTGCCGTAGGCCGCGATGCGCATCATTTTGTGCGGCTCGATCCGATGGCCGAGGAGGCGGCGCGGGCAGACCTCGGTGCAGAGCGAACACTGCATGCAGGCTATCGCTGCGTCGCGGACGCTCCTTTCCAGGGGCTTTTTCAGGCTTGTCAGAAGGGAGTGCCCCACGGGCAGGACGATCAGCCCCTTCGTCGTCTTCGTCACCAGGCTCTCCGGCGAAACGGTCATCCCCATCATCGGGCCGCCGTTGACGACCGCGTAGTCGGAGACGACGGCGCCGCCCGCAAGCTCGATCGCCTCTTTAACGGTGATGCCCAGCGGGACCCTCACGCTCTTCGGGCTGCGTACCGCGCCGGTGACCGTCAGGTACTTATCTGTGACCGGCGTGCCGTTTTTGCCGGCTGCGAGGATGTTGAGCGCCGTTTCAACATTGACGACGATGACGCCGACGTTGAGGGGGATGCCGCCTTCGGGGACGATCTTTCCCGTCACTTCGTAGACGATCACCTGTTCGTCTCCCGCGGGGTAGAAACTTCCCAGAAGGCAAAGCGACAGTTTAGGGTGCCGCGGAAGCTCGCGGGAAAGGCTTTCAGCCGCCCCGTGATAGTGTTCTTTCAGCGCGATGACGCCGCGCTCCGCTCCCACGCTTTCGACGATGAGGTCAAGCGCCTCGAGAAGGTTCGCCGCCTCTGTCTCCATGAGCTGCTGATCCACCCGGAGCAGCGGTTCGCACTCCGCGCCGTTGATGATGACGGTCTGCGCCCGCGCCCCCAGTTTGACGTGGGTCGGGAAGCCGGCGCCGCCGGCTCCCACTATCCCCGCCTCTAAAACTGAACTGATCAGTTTATCGTTCATGGCGACCACATCCTAGCGGATGTCCATGCCTCCGACCAGCACGCATCTCCGCCGGCGGGCGAAGGTCTTGGCAGAAGAGAGCCCCTCCCCCGTTGGTCCGGCGATCGTAAAGGTCGTGTGTCCCATGCCGCCGACACCGATGCCGGCATACGAAGGGCCGTTTTTGACAAAGATCGTCGTCTGGATGATTTTGGCCATCTTTGTAAGACTGTCGACGTTGCGCGAGTGCATGATCGCCGTGTGGCGGTTGCCGTGCTCGACTCGCACCGCCATCTCGATGGCCGCGTTGACGTCCTCGGCGCGCACGACCGGCAGGATCGGCATCATCAGCTCGAGCTGCACGAAGGGATGGTCCTCTTTGACCTCCATGATGATGGCGCGCGTGTCGTCGGGAGCCTCGACACCGGCTTTTTCAAGAATGTATTTCGCGCTCTTGCCGACAAAATCCGTCTTCGGAGCCTTTTTATCATTCGTGACAAGTTCGACGAGACGCTCGATCACCGCAGGGTCCTTCACCTCAAAGGCGCCGTTTTTCTTCATGTTGAAGATAAGATAATCCGCCGCGGAATCGACGACGATGACCTCCTTTTCCGCGATGCAGGGAAGGTTGTTGTCGAAGGAGCAGCCGTCGATAATGTCTTTAGCGGCCTTTTCGATGTTCGCGCTCTCGTCCACGACGGCGGGTGGATTGCCCGCGCCCGCGCCGATCGCCTTTTTACCGCTGGAAAGTACGGTTTTGACGATCGCCGGCCCGCCGGTGGCGACGAGCATCCTCACCTTTGGATGGGCCATCATCAGATTGGTGTTTTCGATCGACGGTTCGGAGACGGTGACGATGAGGTTCGCCGGCGCTCCGGCCTCCGCAAGGGCCCTGTTGAGCTCACGCACGAGCCAGATGGAGACATTTTTTGCCCGCGGATGCGGGCTGAAAACGACTGTGTTGCCAGCGGCGAGCATCCCGATAGAGTTGCAGATGATCGTCTCCGTAGGGTTGGTCGTCGGGGTGATCGCGCCGATGACGCCAAAGGGCGAGTATTCGACGATCGTCAGGCCGTCGTCTCCCGTTAAGGCCTCGGTCGTGAGGTCCTCGATGCCCGGCGTTTTTGTCGCCGCGAGGCGATTTTTGATGAGCTTATGCTCATAGTTTCCCATTCCCGTCTCTTCGACCGTGGAACGGGCCATGAATTGCAGATTTTCTTCGTTAAGGACGACGCGGCGGATGGTCTCGACAAAACGGGCTCTGTCGGCCATCGAACAGTCGAGGTATATCCGCTGCGCGGCTGCGGCCGCTTCGATGGCGTCGTCCATGCTCGCAAATATCCCG
>CAKSWL010000064.1 GCA_934511335.1 uncultured Cloacibacillus sp.
CTCGATATCGTTGCGGATGACGTTGTAGTCGTAGCCCGCCTCCCTAAAGTATGGGCGGTACGCGTTCGCGAGCTGGCGCATGCTGGAAAGCTCCGCGTCTCCAAGCTTCGTGATGTCGTTCTCCGCGTGTTTGAGGGCGATGACTACCAGCGCCACCACCTGCTCGGGGGTGAAAGCGCTCTTGCCGGGCACTACCTGCTCGCCGATCAGCCCTTTAGCCGAAAGGTTGCTCAGCGAATGATATGTCCAGTGAAAGGGGGGGATCAGGTTCGATATATTGGCTATGGCGGCAGCGGGCGTGAGAAGGGCCGCGATGAATACCAGCGTGATTATTGTCCGCTTCATGAAATTACCTCCTGTAATTGGCTGCATTTCTGCTCCGATTATAGATTATAGCTTAAAACAGCGTCATGTGCCCCATGCTTTTACGTGATTGGAGGATAAAATTTGGCCGCGTAGTGATAAAATTATTTAGTCTTGACGAAAATTGTGATGTTCAGGAGCGTGAGATCTGATGAATGAACTCAGAGTTGACCGTGAGAAATGTACCCGGTGCGGAACGTGTCTGCGTATCTGCCCCGCGGGAATAATAAAATTTGGCGATGACGGCTATCCCGAAATGTCGGATAAGCGCAGCGGCCGCTGTATCCAGTGCGCCCAATGTGTGCTTTTCTGTCCGGCATACGCGGATATCCTCTCATTCATGGACCCCCAAAAGGTAGTAAAGACGGCGGAGATTGCGATGCCCGGCGCGGAGGAGGCGGAAAACCTGCTCAAAACGCGCCGCAGTATCCGTAAATTTAAGGAGGAACGCCTCTCCAGAGAGGTTTTTGAACGAATCTTCGAGACGGTGCGGCAGGCGCCGACGGCGGTCAATTATCAGCCGGTGCGCTGGATCGTCTCTGAGGAGCCGGTAAAGACTAAAGAGATCACCAATCTCATCCTTTGCTGGTTCCGCGAAGAGATATTCAAAGATCCGACCGCTCCTTCGGCGCTGCTTGGCGCCGCGATGATCGCGAAGGCCAAGGCGGGAGAGGACGCGCTGCTGCGCGGCGCGCCGCACGCCGTGGTGGCGGTCGTTCCGAAGGAGCACCGCTGGCCCGAAGACGGGGCGATCGCCCTTACATATCTTGAGCTTGCGGCCCACGGCCTGGGGATAGGCTGCTGCTGGGGCGGCTATCTGACGACGGCGATCCGCAATTTCGCGCCGCTGCGTGAATACCTCGGAATCAGCGAGGAGGAGCACGTGTGCGGGGCCCAGATGATCGGCTGGCCTCAGCTGCGGCCCCTGCGCCAGTATCCTCCGCGCCGGGAAGCGGAGATACATTGGCTGTAGGCGTAACGCGCCCGCTCACGATCGGCATTCTGGCCCACGTGGACGGGGGAAAGACGACGCTCACGGAGCAGATGCTCTTCAAGGCGGGAGCGGTGCGTTCGCTCGGGCGTGTGGACGACGGAAGCGCGCATACCGATTTCATGGATTTTGAACGGCGGCGCGGCATCTCCGTCCGCGCCGCCTCAGCTCTGCTTGCGTGGCGGGGGCGGAAGATATATATAATCGA
This sequence comes from uncultured Cloacibacillus sp., assembly GCA_934511335.1. GTDB lineage: Bacteria > Synergistota > Synergistia > Synergistales > Synergistaceae > Cloacibacillus. Next base: position 1,563 of record CAKSWL010000064.1, read on the forward strand.
TACTCCCGGACACAGCGATTTTTCCGCCGAGGTACAGCGCGCCGTCCGTGCGATGGATCTTGCCGTGATCGTAGTCTCCGCCGTCGAGGGCGTCCAGTCGCAGACGGAGCTTATCTGGCGTTCTCTTGACAAGATGGGAATCCCGGCGCTCTTTTTCATCAACAAGACGGACCGCCTGGGGGCCGACGCCGAGTCGGCGGCGGCGGATATCAAGGAGCTGACGGGGCGCGCGCCGCGCGCGCTGGACCTCGGAGACAGAGAGCTGATGGCCGAGACGCTCGCCGAATATGACGACGCGGCGCTTGAGAGATACCTTGACGTGGGCGCAGACTCTTTTTGCGACGAAGAGCTTGAGTCGCTGCTGCGGGATTCCTTCTACTCGCGGAAACTCACTCCCGTTCTTTGCGGGGCTGCGCTTAAGGGGGAAGGAGTGGAGGCGTTGCTCGACATTCTGGCACGGCTGGCGAAAGAGCCGGCGGACGAAGGGCCGCTCTCCGGCGTCGTATTCAAGGTAGAGCACACCCCCGCCCTGGGGCGTGTGGCGCATGTGCGCCTCTTCTCCGGCACGCTGAAAAACCGCGACAACGTGCGCAACGCCAGCGCGGGGCGCGACGAGAAGGTGACGCAGATACGCGAGGTGCTTGGCGCGAAGGAGAAAGACACGGGCATCCTCCGCGCGGGCGAAGTCGGAGCCGTCTATGGCCTGACGGGGATCGCAAGCGGCGACATCATCGGCGACCCCTCCTATATCCCTCCCCCCGCGGAGATCGCAGCGCCGGTACTGCGCGTGCGGATTACGCCCGCCGAGCCTCAGCAGTATCCGGCGCTGCTGGCCGCCCTCGCGGAGCTCGCCGCCGAGGACCCTTTGCTGGACGTGATCTGGGAAAAAGAATCCCGCGAGCTGCTCGTGCGCGTCACGGGGCTGATCCAGATAGAGATATTGCAGACGCTGCTCACCGAGAGGTTCGGCCTTGAGGCCGCGATCGGCGAGCCGATGGTCATATACAAAGAGCGCCCGCGGAAACGCGCGCGCGGCTATGTCGAATACACCATGCCAAAGCCCTGCTGGGCTGTGATGGACTTCGAGATCGAACCGCTGCCTCTGGGCGCGGGCGTTGTCTTTGAGAGCATTGTGCCCAACGATAAGATATATACGCGCTATCAGGCGCAGGTGCGCCAGACCATCCCTGAGGCGCTCCGGCAGGGTCCCAAGGGCTGGGAGGTTACGGATGTCAGGATCAGGCTCGTCGGCGGGGAGCACCACACGGTGCACACGCACCCTCTTGACTTCATGCTCGCGACGCCGATGGGGATCATGGACGGGCTTATCGCAAGCGGTACGGAGCTTTTGGAGCCGATGCAGAAATTTCGCCTCACCTTCCCGGAGGAGGCGAGCGGCCGGCTGATCGGCGAGATCATCGCGATGCGCGGCGCTTTTGACAGCCCCGTGGTCCGCAAGGGCAATTTTATGATGGAAGGGCTGCTGCCGCTGGCCTCGAGCATGGACTTCCCGCTGCGCATAGCTTCGCTCACGGGCGGGCGCGGGACGCTTTCTACGGTCAATGCCGGTTACGCCCCCTGCCCGCCGGGCGAGGGCTTCGAGACGCCCTACCGTGGGATATCGCCGCTGGACCGGGCGAAATACATCCTGTACAAACGCGGAGCCTTAGGCGCTTAGAGAGGAGAATGACCGATGGAGGAAGGGTATAAGCTGGCTGCGAAGATCAGGGTGCGCTACAGCGAGACGGATCAGATGAAGATCGTTTACAACGCCAACTACCTCGACTGGTTCGAGGTGACGCGCACCGAGCTTTGCCGCGGCTGGGGGAAGACTTACACAGAGTGGGAAAGAGAGGGGCTGATGCTTCCCGTCGTCGAGGCCTATTGCCGCTACAAGCATCCGGCCCGTTATGACGACGAAATAGAGCTCTGGGGATGCGTCGTAGAGCTCAAGGTCCACAGCGTAAAATTCGCGTATCGCGTCGTGCGCGCCGCGGACGGCAAGCTGCTTGCGGAGGGGTGGACGAAACACGGCTGTACGGACCCCGACGGCAAGCTGTACAAGCGGGAGCATCAGTTCTACAGGTGGCTCCTCTCGGCGCTCGAAGACGCAAAAGGAAGCGGTGCGTAAAAAAAGAGGCTTTACGCTCGTGGAGCTGCTTTCGGTGCTGCTGATCATCGGGAGCGCCGCCGGCATCACCGTGCTGGCCGTTCAGGATTCTCCGGCGAGGGAACGGCGCATAGTTTTAAATGAGGCGAAAGATTTTTGCTCCTGGATAAAGCACCGGATGGCCTCTGCGGCGAGGGAAAGCGTTGAATTCCGCGTCGCGCTCACGCAAAACATGGACCGCAGCTATGATGTGATCGTGATTTGGCTGGGCGGTATGAAGAGTTTACTGCGCGAGGTATATTCCTTTGAAGACGCGACGCTGGCTTACGAGGGCGCCAGTGAATTAATTTTTTCCGGGCGCTGGTTTACGCTGACCCCAGCGGCCACTTTTATAGTAAAATCAAGGAAGAGGCCGGAGATCAGGTTTTTTATAACGATAGCCGGCACCGGCTATGTCGATATTAAAGATAAATTATAGGAGCGGGTCTGTCGTGGATAAAAAATCTTGGCATAACGAAATAGATTTTCATTGCAGCTTTGGCATCTGGCCCTTTAAAAAGAGCCTTGATATAACGCCCGCCGGTTTTTTGTACTGCGGAGAACTATTTCCCCTCAAGACGATAACGCGGCTCCGCTGGGGCGTGGATCAGAGACGGGGCGGCCCCTTCCCGAAGGTGAGGTATCTCGCGACCTTCGGGAGCGAGACTCGTGAATTTACGATCAAGACGAGGCAGAAAGATTTTTACGAGCACCTCACCCAGCGTTTCTGGCGCGCTGTGGGAAAAAGGCTGATGGCGGAGCTGCTTGACGGCCTGCGGAAGGGAAAGACCTTTCAGTTCGGAGACTTTTCCGTCGCCGACGAGGGGATCACCGTGACGCAGAAAGGGCTGTTCAAGGGCTCGCAGTCGAAGTTTTATGACTGGAAGCAGCTCAAGTGGGGGATTGTGAACGGGAACCTCGTATTCACGCCGTCGGAGGCCACCGACATGCTGCTTACGAGCGCCTCTTTCCTCTGGGTGGACAACACGCATATCCTGAGCGTCGCCTTGGCCCTGCTCCAGGAACGTCCCGATAAAAAGCTTCTCAGCGCGATCGCCGGTTGAATCGTGACGGAGAGAGTGAGAAATATCCCTATTCCGGAAGGGATCACGATCGAGCCGGACAGCGCCGCCGGATGCGGCCGCCTTTCGTGCGTCAAAGATTCGCCGTATTTTAAAGCGCCGGATTTTTATTCCCTGCAAAGCAACGACAAAGGGCTTTCGATCATCAGCCGCTATCCGACCTACCAGCAGACGAAGAGCTACAGCTGCGGCCCCTGCGCCGCGCTTTCCGTGCTCTGGCATTTCGGCGTCACCTCCTACGACGAGACGGCGCTGGTAAAACTTTGCGGAACGCTCACCGAGCCCAACGAAAGAAGAGAGGGCGGCACTCCCATGAGCGGGCTCTGCGGATTTTTCAAAAGCATCGGCTGGCACGTCGAATCCAGCTTCTACGCGCCGGAAAAGAATCAGACCATCTTCAAAACGCCCAGGGAATTTAAAGATTACGTGATCGAAAAACTGCGGCGGGGCATCCCCGTCATGGTCGAAAATATCTGCCTCGGCGCCCACTGGCGCGTCATCATCGGATACGACACGATGGGGACGGAGCCCACGGCCGACGACGTGCTCATCTTTATGGACAGCTCTGATGTGCGCGACCATTGTCAGGACGGCTATAGCGTGGGAAACATGGAAGAATTTTTCGACACCTGGCGCGACGCGGGCGCGCTGCCGCAGGACCAGCGCATTCAGCAGTATGTGGCGGCCTGGCCGCCCGCGGACGAAAATAGAAGATAGGAACGCGGCCGCCGGCCTCTTTACATAGGACGGGATTTCGTCCCTGACCGGTGCCGCGTCCGGACGAATGATTTTTTTCGCGCGGCCGCGCGTCTATAAAAGGCAGGGAGGGCTCCCGCATAAATGAAGGAGCTCTCCCTACCTTTTTGTTATCTTGGCTTAATTACAGCTGTACCTTGCTGTACTCGTCGCGCATAGCCTTGACGGCCGCCGCGAGCGCTTCGGGATCGAGAACCATTTCCATCATGGAAATCTGCTCTTCCCACTGCGCCGGGTCGCACTCTGAACGAATGGCCTCATCGAATATGTGATATACGGGAAGTCCCAACGGGACTCCAGCAAGCGGACCTGCGAAGGTCGGGTCGCCGTTTGTGACGGTTTCGGCGTAGATTTCTGCGCCTTCCGCGTCTGAAGAACCTAATACTACTACACAGTTCTCGGCTCCGAATTTCTCAGCTGCGTCTTTGATGCGCTGCTGATTCTGCAAGTCCATTGCTCCTGCCGCGGTTCAGACAAAGCATTCCGTTGCGGAAAATACGATTTCTGCTCCGGAATCCTTAAGGCACGCTTCCATCGCGGGCCCAGGTACGCCGTCTCTTTCACCAAGCAGGAGAAGTTTCTTACCACTTAATTTACCCATGGACAAGATACCTCCTATTTGTGATTTATGCTAAAGCGGGCGCTTCGCGCCCGTTTGTCGCCTTATTTAATCAGATTCTCTATCTCCGCTCTGATCGACTCGGGGGTGCACTCCTCTTTTGAAAGGCGCTTTACCTCGACTCCGTCCTTCCAGAAAAGGAATGTCGGCAGCCCCATAACGCGGAAGCCCATCGCGACTCTTTTGTTCGTCGAGCAATCGACGGAGGTGAACTTTACCTTGCCCTTGAACTTCTCATCCTCTTCCATCTCGTGATAGTGGGGCATAAGTCCCATGCAGGGGACACACTGCGGTCCCCAGAAATCTACTACTACGGGAATCGATTTCTCTTCGCGTACTTCGGCGTCGCAATTTTCTTTGGTAAGTGCAATCATTTTAGTTGCCTCCTGTTTATATTTTAAAAGTCACAGCTTTTAATTTCTATTTTTTATCATATCATTGGCCTGTCAGAAAGTCGACCTTACGAACGATATTCAGTTTTCTATTTCAGCCTCGATAATCATGACGTCACGCAGCATGCGCTGGAGCATCTGGCTGTCGATCACGCCAAAATCTTCGCTGGGCTCGGGCAGATTGTGGTGCTCCCGCTCCATCCTGTAACGATCTCTCGCCTTATCGATCGCAAGCAGTCCGTCCTTGTCATACTGGCGATCGTTCTTCTCTATTACAAGCGACCTGTAAGGGCCGCGCATCATCGGGACATTCGGCGGCAGCGGCGCGGATACGAGCTTCCATCCCTCTTGGAGCAGCTCTTCGGCTTTGTCGAGGACCGCAAGCGGCGTGCCTTCGACGAGCGTTATCTCGTGAGGCACCGCGGCTCCCGTCTTGATCCAGCCGTTGTTTGTCACGATGCGAATCTCTTTTATCGCCATTTTCTATCTCCCGGCCTCCTCAGCTCACACCGCTTTGTATGATATGATATTCTACAGCAAAATGCAAAAGCTGTTTTTGTGCATTTTTATAAAAATGATGTAAAATATAGGGGTTTAAGTTATTTTTTTGTTCGGATAAATATTTTTGAAAGGGCGGACGGCGCTTAATGCCGCCCGCCTTGACGTGCAGTTTTAGTTCTTTTCAAAGATCGTCTGTTCTTCGATAGGCGTAGTCATCGCCTTGAATGCGCGCATGAGCAGCTCTCTGCGTGCCGCCTTGTCGACCTCGGGGCCGAGTTCGGGGTTGCCGACGGGATGGGGGATCGCCACGCCGGGGACGATTCTGTTAGTACCGACTGTGAGCATGATGGGAACGATCGTCGCTATCTGGACGACGGGGATGCCCGCCGTGTTTTCGATTTCTCTGGTCATCGATGCGCCGCACCGAGTACAAGTTCCTCAGGTGGAGGTGAGGATCACGGCGTCGACTCCCGCTTCTTTCAGCTTTGCGCCGATCTCCTGGCCGAACTTTTCGCCGAAAGCGACGGCGGTGCCGGTGCCGGTCGTGGTGTAGAACTTGTCGTGGAGTTTGCCGAAGACGCCCTCTTTTTCAAGCTCGCGCATCACGTCGAGGGGAACGACCACGTCCGGGTCGAGGTTCGCCCACTGACGGTCATAGCCGCCGTGGATCGATTCGTAGTTATCCGGGGTCATGTCGGAGAGCGCGGAAATGTCATATTCGCCGAAGCTCTCCGCCGAGGAGACGCGGATACGGTCTGGGTTGCCCTTCGGCACGATGCCGCCGGAGGTTACGAGCGCGATCTTCGCCTGTTTCAGCTCTTTGACGGGCGCTGCCGGGGGGATCTTTTTGAAGGTCGGCATCTCGTACTCCGTCTGGAACTCTTCGCCGCGGAGCTTTTTGAGGAGCATCTCTACCGCGCGCTCGGCGCCGCTCTTTTCGTGGAAGAAGGACTTGCGTATGCCGCGGTGGATGTAGCCTTCGACCTTCGCGGGGCCCATCGGTTCGCCCTTCGCGAGCTTTGTGCCGAGCTTCGCCATCACGGGCAGGGCTTTGCCCATGCCGCGCGCCGAGTCGGCGCAGGGGACGATGTAGGTCTTCTTGGAGTAAAGCTCGACTCCGGGGTTCTCGGGGTACATTGAGGTCACTGTGGGAATGCCGAGCTCGGCGGCCACCGTGGCGGCGATATCGCCGCAGGCGAAGCCGTAGCGTCCGGCGTTGAAGGCGGGACCGGCGATGAAGAGGTCGGGCTTGGCGGCCTTTATCATCTCCAGACACTTGGCGCGCGCCTCGTCCGTATGCTCTCCATAATAGCCGTCCCCGCAGATTACGGTGGCGACGATTTCCGCCTCGCCGCCGAAGGCGGCCTTAAGGCCCATTCCGGGACCGACGATGCCCTCGCGTATCTCGGGCTGGTGGTCGGCCTTCTCTTCTCCGCCGATGCCGGCGTAGAACTGGTTGATATAATGGACAACTTTTAAGGTCATTGTGATTACCTCCCTATACCCATTCGCAGCCGAGCTTGTTGAAGCCGATTTCAGCTGTGGAAGCGATGATGGACTGAAGCTCCACGTACATCGAGCCGTCGGGGCGCAGGCTCTCCTCCGCGCCGCCGGAAAGGACCGCTATCGACTCGGGATAGCCGATGACCTTATCCATGGCGGGGACTTCGATCATCTCGTTGACGTTGCCGGTGGAGATGAAGCCCGTGAGCTCCGGCGTGGCGTCGGCAAGGCTCTGGCTCGCGCCGTCCGTGCCGGCGGATTCGTCGGAGACGAGCACGGCCTTGATGCCGGCGTTCTCAAAATTTTTCGCGTTGAGGCAGAGGTCCGTATCCGGATTGCCGTAGCCTTCCTCTGAAACGATGACGCCGTCGGCGCCGAGCTGCTGCGCGATCGAGAGGTTCATCTGCGAGGCGCGGATCTTGCCGGAGAGCACGGTGCTCTCCTGGGTGGGAACCATGCCGAGGAAGTTGATTTCTTTGCCGTGGCGGGCATAGAGGGCCTGAACGATGGGGTTGTGGCAATGATGCCAGGTGGTGTTCTTGTCGCAGGCGGAGACGCAGTTGCCCGAGACCATCGCGCCGTCGAGTACTTCGTTTGGATGGATGAGCGTCGGCAGCGAGGGGCGGAGGTCGGCCGCGTAGAGGTAGGTGTCGTGCAGCAGCCCCTGGGTGATGTTCATGCAGACATAGATGACCTTTGGAAGATCGGGATACTTCTGGCTCTCTTCAAAGGTGTCGCCCTTTTCAAATACCGCGACTTCGTCCGCTTCGGCGCCGTTTTCGTCGGCGCAGCGCGCGAGGTAGACGGCAAGCTTCAGTCCGGCCTCGCGGAGCGAAGTCTCGTAGAGGTGTTTTTCAAGGTCTTCGACGGGCTCAACCGAAAGGACGATGTTATATGTCTCTGAGAAGGGCGAATAGGGGGCAGCGGGGCCGCTCATGTCGATGAAGCCCTCCTGGAAGGCTACGATCGGGCCGCAGGTGATGACCGCCGCGCCGTCAAGGGCGAGAGTCTTTCCGTTTCCGGCCTTCTCCATGGGGGCCATGAATCCGGGGAAATAGTTGCCCTTGCCGATCTTCACGCGGGGCTCGACCGCGTCTTTGACCGGAATGATGCGCGTTTTTTCGCCGGGACGGGCAAAGTCTATGCTCACCTTTGAGAAGTTTCTGTCCTCGGCGACGAGGGCTTCGGCTTCCGC
>CAKSWL010000065.1 GCA_934511335.1 uncultured Cloacibacillus sp.
CACGAGGTCCACAAATCGGACCCCGTGATCCGCGCCTTCCGCACAGCGATACGTGAAGTCACCGGCGAACCGCCCCGCGTGCTCGCCAAGCAGGGCACCTGCGATTTCAACGTGCTCTCCACCTGGGGCTGCCCTATGGGCGCCTTCGGTCCCGGAGACTCCAAATACGACCACAGCTCGAACGAGCAGATCGAGATAAAAGAATTCCTGCGCGGCATCGCGGTAGTAAAAGAGGCCCTGCCGCGGATTATGGCGACGATCGGCTGAGTACGCTTCCTCTTTTGCGGGGGAGATAAATACGGTATTTTACTAATCACAGTTTTCCCACAATTATGCTGTATAATAGCTATTGCAGAATAAGACGAAGGGGGCGTTTCAAATGACATTGAAAAGAGGTTCAGCTGCGCTGCTCGCCGCTTTGGCAGTGATGGCGGCCGCCGCCGCTTTCGCCCAACCGCCGACAGGCGTCAGTGCAAGCTGGAACAAGAGCGACGGAACCTTGACCGTTACGGCGACGCATCCGGTGAATGACAGGACGAAACACTATGTCATGGCGCTTGTTGTAAGAGAGGGCGGCAATCAGATACTGATGAAGAAATACACGGAACAGTATTCCAACGACGGCTTTTCCGATAAGATACCTCTCAGCGGGATAAAGCCGGGAATGAAACTGACCGTTGAACTTACCTGCAATATCATGGGCACGGCGGAAAAGACGATCACCGTTCAGTGACGTCCCGAGCCCGACAGCGGCATAAGAAAATATCAGAGGAGGCCTGCGGCCTCCTCTTAATTTTTATCGGTGATCTTTCCGTCGTACCAGTAATATTTTGTAACCGGTTTCGTGTTCGATCCCACAAGGGCCTCCGGCGCGCCGAACCAAGAGACGGCGGTCTTTGACGGGTTCCCATACCGCGCGCGCAGCGGGACACCGGCCTTCGGGCTGTATTCGCGCCTATCTCCGGGCTTTAGCAGCCCCTCGAAGAGGACCTCGTTCCCGACGCTGAACTTTACCCATACGACGCCCAGCGGATTTATCTTTATCACCGGCACAGAGGCCGTCGGGGCGGGCAGCGCTAAGGGGTCCGCCGCCCGCGGCTGGTCAGGCGAAAGCGGCTGTTTTGCCGCCGGAGCCTTGCCGTCCATCCAGCTCAGATCGACAGAGGAGGGGGCCGGCCGGCTTTGGCTCGGGGCAGGGGCCGGAACGTCGGCGCTCGCCGGCGCCGGCGGCTCCTTTTGCTCCATCATTGCGGCGGTGCCGCCCTCAAGCGGCGTCGTGGCCTCGTTAGTTATCTCGCCCCGATATTGCCAGGTTATCCAGGCCGCCGCCCCAAGCGAGAGAAGCACGACAAGGTAGACCCAGAGGCATGACCTCTGCCGGAACACCTTCGGATTGCTGGTGTAGCTTGCCTCGGCGTCTTCCTGTTTATAAGCCTTCAGCGCCTCGTTTTCTTTTTTTGTTAAACTGTCATACCGTTTCCAAAGATCGCCGGCGTTGAGATACTCGCAGTATTGCCGCAGGAAGCTGCGGCAGAAGGGGCCTTTGGGAAGCCTTTCAAGTTGTCCGGCCTCTATCGCCGCGAGATGTTTTTTCTGTATCTTCGTCGCGTTCCAGGCATCGTCGAACGTGAGCCCCTGAGCCTCGCGCAGCTCACGCAGCTTTCTTCCCAGCTCTAATGATACCTCCGCCGTTTTTTTGTTTTCGTCTTCTTTTTGCGAGGAATTCTCCCCCGTTGCCATGCAGGTTACCTCCTTTGCACTAATCTGCGCATCTCCTTTATGACCGCGGCGGGATCGGGCCGTCCGAAGACCGCGCTGCCCGCGACCACGGCGTCGCAGCCCGCCGACGCTGTCTCGGCGATGTTTTTCGGCCCCACGCCGCCGTCCACCTCGATCAGATACCCCCAGCCGCGCGCGCGGCGCGCGTCGGCAAGCCAGCGAACCTTGTCCAGCGTCTCCGCAATGAATGACTGTCCGCCGTAGCCGGGGTTGACAGACATCACAAGCACGAGATCCGCCATGTGGAGCACGGGCGTAAGCGGCTCCGCGGCGGTGCCGGGGTTTATCGAGACTCCGGCGAGCACTCCGGCGTCCTTTATCCTCTGGAGCACGCGGTGTATATGTTTCGCTGCTTCCAGATGCACCGTAAGCAGCGAAGGACCGGCCGACAGGAACATATCCAGAAAGTCCTCCGCCGGCTCAACCATGATGTGTACGTCGAGAAAAGCCTCGGGATATCTTTTGCGCAGCGCGCTGACGAGCGCGGGGCCGTAGGAAAGGTTAGGCACAAAATGACCGTCCATGATGTCCACATGGAGCCAGTCTGCCTCTTTCTCAAGGGCGCCGATGTGGCGCTCCATGTTGAGGACGTCCGCCGCCAGCAGCGAGGGCGCAATCAGAATATCCCGGTCTTTTTTCAGTTCTTTTAATTGTAGCGGTCCTGCCATACAAAATCTCCTCCAAGGAAAATCGTGATGCGCGCTTCGCCTGCGTAGGGGACGTTCATCGATATATATTCGCCGCTTTTCGCTATGCCGTCTTTCAAGACCCGTGTGCCGGAATCATCGGTCATTTCGATTTTCAGGGAAAGAGGCTTGGTGAGCGGCGGCACCTGATAGCGCACCTTGGCGCTTTTGGTCGGCGCCGCAGGCTCCGCCGGAGCCGGTTTCGGCGTCTCCGGCGGCGTCGGTATCGGCATGGAAGCCGACGTCTCCGTCTTCGGCGCCGCCGGCTTTACCGGTTCCGTTTTGGCAGGTGCAGGCTGCTTCGCTTCCGGCTCTTTCGTGACCGGCAGCTTCGACGGGATCGTCGTCGGCGTCGTCTCCTTTATGACGACCTTCCTCACCGCCTCCGCGCGTTCTTTATCCTGGTCGTTCGGCGGGGGGACGTCGTTCGTCATCTCCGAAGCCAGCGGTTCTCTTGCGAAGGTAAGGTTTACCAGCGAACCGGCGGGAACCTTCGCCCCCCCCTTCGGACGCGACGTAAGCACGCTGCCGACGGGCATCGAGGTCGAGGGGGCGTCGGCGGTCTGTCCCAACCGCAATCCAAGCTGCTCAATCATAGCCACCGCCGACTCCTGGTCCTGTCCGCGAAGGTCAGGCACCGTCACAAAGAAACGCTCGCCGCTTGTGCCGCTGCTGACCAGCAGGCTCACCATGCAGTTGGCCGCGACCTGCTGCGGCGAAGCGGGGTTTTGCGCGATGATCGTGCCGGACGGCTTCAATTTGTCCGTCACCCGCGTAACCTTATCGACCTTGAAGCCGGCTTCGCTGAGTCTTTTGACCCCCTCTTCGAATTTCAGGCCGCGGACGTCCGGGATCGGCTGTATCGCGCCCCCTTTGCTGACGCGCAACAGCACCACCTTTCCCTTCGAGACCTTCTCTCCGGCGGAGAGGTTCTGCGAGACCACCGTATCCGCGGGCATCGGCGAATCGACCTTGTCCACTTTGGCCAGCAGCCCTTTTTCCTGCAGCGCGTCAACGGCGTCGACAAGCTGCATCCCCGTAACGGCCGGAACCTCGGAATCTTTATCCTCTATGAAGACCAGCTTGATCCCGATATATGCGCAGCCTACTATCACAAGAAAAGCGAATATCATTCCCCAACGGTGAAATTTTTCCATCGAACCGACCTCCGTTTACTTCCTTTTCGCAAGAAGAGCCATATAGAATCCATCCACCCACGGCAGCGCCGGCATGATCGTCGTGCCGTAAGGTTTGCCTTTTACCATAAACTTGGCCGTGCGCTCAGCCGGCAGCTCTATGAGCTCGGGATGGCGGGACATCACATCGGCTACGACCTTTTCGTTTTCATCGCGGAAGAGGCTGCAGGTGCTGTAGGCCACGATACCGCCGGGCGCCACCAGTGAGACGGCGCGCTCCAGCAGGCGTTTTTGCAGGATTCCGTTTTGCAGCACCTGCTCGGGAAAGCAGCGCCACTTGCTCTCCGGGTGACGGCCCCAGGTGCCGCTGCCCGTGCAGGGCGCGTCAAGAAGCACCGCAGTCGGCGCTTCGTCGGGCTCCAGCGCGAGGGAATCGCCGTTTTTAAAGGTTACGCGGCCTTCGGCGCGCATACGCATCATCTCGAATTCGGCGGATTTTATCTTGCCCGCTGACAGGTCCCAGGCCTCGATGGAGGCCTCGGGGAGGATGTCGGCGAGCTGCCCCGTCTTCACGCCGCGCCCGCAGCACATGTCGAGGATCCGGCCGCCCTTCCAGCGTTTGGCGATCAGCTCGGCGACCAGCATCGACGATTCGCTCTGCGGCATTATCTTGCCCTCGCCAAAGCCGGGAAGATCGACGGGATAGGGATTAGCGGCGGTGCGGACGGAGTATTCAAGGAAGGGCGAGGCCCAGCCTTTGCGCCCGGAGGCGTTGTACTCCTCAATATACAGCCCGCGGTCCACCCCGCGCGAAAGCCGCAGGGAAAGATAGGTCTTCATCCCGCTCGCGCGCACGAGCCGCTTGGCCTCCGGAATCGACAGCTCCTTTGACCACTGCGCGGCGGCCCAGCCGGGAATGCCCCAGTAAAGCGCCTGATCGCGCAGGGCGCTGCTCTTTTTCAGCCCGTCGATGAATTTCTGCGAATCGTCGGCGACGGTGTGCAGCACGGCGTTGACGAGGCCGATGTCCCTCGTTTCTCCGCTGTTTTTTATCGCCTGCACAAGCCCGTTGATCAGGACCGGAAGCGCGAAGTATCTCAGCTCCGCGATCCCCGCGATCCCGATCAGCAGCGCGTTAGTCGTAAGCGGCGGCAGTTCGCGCGGGCTGCGTTTGCAATACTTGAGCAGCACCGTCTTCCAAAGGTTCTGCCTGCGCAGCGTACAATAGACGAGCGTCGCCGCGAGCTTCCGGTCCCCCGGCGCGATATTGTTATATATCTTTCTCAGCGCCTCTGAGGCAAACGCGCCGTTCTGCACCTCTCCATATATCGTAAGAGCGGCTTCTAATCCCCTCATAAAAGATCAACCCCTTATTACATGAAGAAAGGACGTCATGCAATTTATCTCAACGGTCTCTATTATACTATACCAAAAATACAAAAACTCAGATTACGCGCCATTGCGGTCACAAGGCAGCTGCTCCCCCTAGGGGGAGCAGCTTTAATTTTTATCTTTTCCGCCGCCGGCGAAAAGCAAGCCAAGATACATGAGCCGGTCCGAGAAAAACCGACAGGGCGGCGGCCAAAGGAACAAGATGCGGTCATTTCCACTGATACCGCACGCCGGGTAAAGGCGCGCACAGAGGCTTTTAATCGCGGCGCATATTACGCAGCGCGAGCAGGCGCACAAGCTGCAGCACGGTCATCACAAGCGCCGCCACGTAAGTCAGGGCCGCCGCGTCGAGCACCGACTTGGCCCCGCCGAGCTCGCTTCCCGAAAGGGTGCTGGTCTCGCTGAGCAGTTTCAGCGCTCTCGCGCTCGCGTCAAACTCCAGTGGGAGGGTCACAAGATGGAAAACAAGCACGCCGCAGAAGAGCAGGATGCCCGTGTTCAGCAAGTTCAGCGATCCGAAGATGAGGCCGATCAGAAAGAGCGGCATCGAAAGCGTGGAGCAAAACTGCACTCCCGGCGCGATCGCATTGCGGAAACGCAGAAAGCCGTAGCCCTCCTTATCCTGTATGGCATGTCCCACCTCGTGCGCGGCAACGCCGATCGCGGCGATGCTGCGGCTGGAATTTACGCTGTCGGAGAGGCGCAGCACCTTCGAGCGCGGGTCGTAATGGTCCGTCAGCTCTCCGGGAACGCGCTCTATTCTTACGTTCGCCAGCCCGCGGCGGTCAAGCAGCATACGAGAGACCTGCTCCGCCGTCACGCCGCTCGCGGCGCGGATCTCGCTGTATTTTGCAAAAGCCCCCTTGACCTTGAACTGAGCCCACATCGAAAAAACCAGCGCCGGAATCAGCACGATGATCGTTGGGTCGAAAAACGGATAGAACATCCGCGGCACCTCCTAATCTTATTTATCTATATTATAGTCTAATTTGGTCAATTTTTACTTGCCGACGCCGTAAAATTCAGCAATTTCATTGACCACCCGCTCCTGTTCCTCGGGCAGCAGCTCTGGGAACATCGGAAGCGCCAGCACTTCGTCCGAAAGCATCTCTGAAACGGGGAAATCCCCTCTGCCATAGCCAAGATAGGCAAAACAGTGCTGCAAATGAAGCGGCAGCGAGTAATAGACGCGCGTCGTCACGCCGCGTTCACCCAAGAACTTTTGAAGTTCGTCGCGCCGCTGCGCGCGGATGACATACTGGTGATAGACGTGGCGGCCGCCCGCGAGTTCGGCCGGCGGCGTAATCAGCTCAAGCAGCCCCTTTTCCGCGAAGAGCGTGATATAGCGTTCGGCGACGATGCGGCGCTCCTCATTCCATCCCTCGAGATGGCGCAGGCGCACGCGCAGGATCGCCGCCTGCAGGGCGTCGAGGCGGCTGTTGATACCGATCTCCTCGTGAAAATATGTTTTGCCGGCTCCGTGGACGCGCAGGCTCTTCAGACGCTGCACAAACTCCGGGCCATCGGCCACGGAGACCATTCCGCCGTCCCCGTAGCAGCCGAGGTTTTTCGTCGGGAAGAACGAGAAGCAGCCCATATCGCCGACGGAGCCGCTGCGCGCCACGCGGCCGCCGATCATCCGGTGGGCGCCGATGGACTGCGCGCAGTCTTCGACGAGGGCGATGCCGCGGCTCTTTAGCTCGTCTTTTATCTCTTCAAGCGGGCACATCTGTCCAAAAAGATGAACGGGAAGGACCGCCTTCGTTCGCGGAGTGATTTTTGCTAAGATATCCTCGCTCTTTATATTGTAGGTAACGGGATCGACGTCGGCGAAGACCGGCGTCGCTCCGTTGCGCGTAATGCAGCTTGCAGTGGCGAAAAAGGTAAACGGCGTCGTTATCACCTCGTCGCCCGGTTTCAGGTCGAGCGCCATCAGCGCCAGGACGAGAGCGTCCGTGCCGGAAGCGCAGCCCACGGTATTCTTTACCTCCAAATAGGCGGCGATCTCCCTCTCCAGAGCCTCCACCTCCGGCCCCAGAATGAAGTGCTGCGTGTCAAGCACTCTGAGAACGGCGACATTTATTTCCTCTTTGACGCGGGCGTAATTTCTCGTAAGGTCAAATGACGGTATCGTGGTATTTTCTGTCATAATATTACCTCCGTTTAGTTTTTGTTTCTGAAATCGGGAATCTCAAGCGCACGGTGCGAATGGTGCAGATGCTCCCTCATCTGCTCCTGCGCCCTGTCTTTATCGCGCTGAGCAATCGCCCGGAGGATCGCCCGGTGCTCCTGAGACGAGTAATTGTCCTTCTCGTCAAACTGGTCATAAAAGAAAATATATACGTTGGTGCGGAGCATGATGTTTTCGATATATTCACACAGCACCGAGTTCTTCCCCGCCTCCGCGATGAGGCGGTGGAAGGTGTTGTTGGCCTCAAGGAAAGAATCGATATTTTTGTTTTCAAAAGCACCCTCTTCGGAACGCAGCACCTCTTCGAGGCGGTCAAGCGCGCGGCGGTCCAAGCCGTTGCGGCAGGCAAGCTCTACGCTGAGATTTTCGAGGTACTCGCGCACGTTGTAGGCGTTTTCCATCTCATTCTCCGTCGGAGCGGCCACTCTCGCGCCGCTGTTGGGCACTATCTTCACCAGCCCCTCATTGGCAAGGCGCCGCAGCGCCTCACGCACGGGAGTCCTGCTTACTCCCATTTCCGTCGCGATCTTCACCTCAAGCAGTCTCTGCGCCGGCTTCAGCTCTTTGCTGACGATCTTGCCCCTCAGGTCGAGGTAGACAAAATCCGAAGACGTGTTATATATCCTGGAACGCTGCATCATTACTAATATAATCCCCCTAGATACTGCCTTACTGCGATACGCTCTCTTCTTTAGAACTTACCCTGTATAAAATTTTCAGCTCCCCGCAAAACCTGCGAAGATGACGCTGTAAGAGCCCTTAATTCTTGCAGTGTAGTACAAGAACAATTAATCTTAGCATAAAATCCTGTATTGGCAACATCTTCCCTCTGGCAAATCGGCCTTTATCGTCCCCTCATAATCCCGGAAATCGGCGTTTAGAAGTGCGAGTTGCTAAATAAAATGGGGGCTCCGATACCGGAGCAGTATTTGCATACGGCGATGATTCGGAGCCCCCGTTTTATGACGCAAATCGTGCTTATAGACGCCGATTTGCCCCGATAGGGTAAAAGATAAATTAGGGTTGCGCGGTTTCCGCACCAGACAGAGCCCACCGGAGCCCATAAGGCCAAAACAAAGGTCGCCCCTCCCCACCCGCCTACAGCGGGAGCTAAGCGGCTCGCAAAAAGCGAGAATTATCATTTTGCCTCCCTGCTTATCGGTGAGGGCCCTTTAGAAAATCAAAATATCATCGTTATGAGAAAACGCCAAACCCTAATTCATCCTTTAGCCAATCGAAGGATAAATCGGCGGTTACGCTTTCGCCTGACGGCAGGAAAATCGGCGCGAAGAAGTGCCGCAGGCTAAATAAGTCGGCCTCTGAGTACCGGAGCCGTATTTTTCATACGGCGATTGCAAGGCAATGTCCCCGCCACAGGGCGGGGACGTTTTCAAACTATCCATGTTGCCGCAGCATGCGGATACGCCTGCCGCAGGACACTTAGGGGCCGACTTATGACGCATACGGCGCTTGTTCGCGCCGGTTTAGGGTTGATATATTAGGGTTTGACCAGCGGCAGGTCGGGATTTCCGGCCCAGGCTTGGAAGCCCTCGTCGTAGCTCTGGCTCTTTACGAAACCGCTGTAGCGAAGGAGCATCGTTACGAAGGCCGAGCGGACGCCAGCCGTGTCGTAGACGACGATCTCGCTGTCGGGAGCGACGCCGTGCTGCGCCAGCAGCGCCTGTACCTCTTCGGCCGGTTTAAAGCGGCTTTCGGGCGTAAGGAATGATTCCCGCGGAATGTTGATCGCTCCGGGAAGGTGTCCCGCGCGCTTCTCTTGGAAGGGACGGATTTTCCCGAGGTATTCGGGTTCGGTGCGGACGTCTAGGAGCACGAGCCCAGGCTTGCCGATGTTGTTGTTTATCCACTCCGTGGTGGCGGTGTAGTTCGGTACGTACTGTTTAATGGTGAAGGCCGCGGCCTTGTTGGTATGTTTTGTCTTCGTCATCTGTCCGCCGGCGGCTTTCCAGGCGCTGATGCCTCCTTCAAGGATCTTCGCGTTTTTGATTCCCGCCTGACGCAATATCCAGAGGGTCCATCCGCTCTGGCCCCAGCCGCCAGCGTCGCAATAGGCGACGACCATTTTTTTGCCGTTGATGCCGAGCGCGCCTATGCGTTTCGCCATCGTCGCCGCGGGCCAGATGACGCCCCATTTCTCGGTCCCCTGCTTCGCGTTCATGTTGGCGAAATATGTCCACGGCACGTTGACCGCTCCGGGAATGTGTCCGCCGCTGTAAAGGCTCTCGGGGCGTGAGTCGACGAGTATCACGTTGCCGCGATTGGCTTTGAGCCATTCCGCGGAGACGATGAGGCTCTCTCTTGTCTCGGGGTCTCCCGCCTGCATCGCCGACGGCTTCAGAGGCCGGCCGGCGGGTATCTCCGCAGCTCCAGCTGCAGGCGCCGCTGGCTGAACGGCGGGCGCGGGCTGCGCCGCCGGGGCCGGTTCGCTCTTGGCGGGGGCTGCCAGATCGCTGTCCGCGGCGGCCGCCTCTTTTTTGACGTCCTCAGGC
>CAKSWL010000066.1 GCA_934511335.1 uncultured Cloacibacillus sp.
GTGGAACATCGAGAACTGCCGGCGGAACAGCTTCTGCCCGACCACCTCGCTGAGATACTTCGCCGTTTCCGACTTGCCGACGCCCGTGGGGCCGTAAAAGAGCAGCACCAGCGGCTTGGACAATTTCTTCGCCGCCAGCGGATAGAGGGCGGTGAGGAGCCGCCGCTTGACGTTCTCCTGGCCGACGATGATCTGCGAGTACTCGCGGTTTATCCTCTTGAGGCCGTCAAATTCCAGCGTCTTGTATTCATGCTTTATCACCTTCACGCGGCTGTGCATATTTCTGAACTGAGCCGCGAGCTGTGCCGGGGGATTTTGCAGATAGAGCGATTCGATCTCGAACTGGCCGATGAAGCTCATAAAAGAATGCAGAGCGCTCTCGCTGATGGAGGCGTATTGCTCCGAATAGGCGACGAGGCAGGGGATGGCGAGCCGCTCCTCTTGTTTATCCGAGGGGTCGCCGGCGCGTTTGCCCTGTATCTTGAAGGTATGTTCCCGCATCTTCTTGTCGCTGTATATAGCGAGTTCGCTGATCGTCGTCAGCGCCTTGTCCCTTGGAAGGCGGCGCTTGAAATTATATTTGGGGCCGTAGAAGAAAACGATCTTTTTCAGCATTTGAATCATTCCTTTGTGAATACAATCTCTAAAAATAAACTATAAAAACCTGTAAATAATATCTAGTTTAGTCTGAGTAGTCTGAAAATTGTGTTGACAATATCACTAACTAGTGTTATTCTACCGCTAACGAAAGATAAGTCAATCCACAGAAAACTAAATAGAGATGAGGGGTTTGAAATGGATTCCAAGGACAGATTGAACGGCAAACTCATCATCGCGCTGGGAAGGACCTATCGCAACGCGCACCGAAGATCTAATGAGCTGTTCCGTGAGAATGGACTGACTTTGCCGCAGTTTACGGTACTTGAGCTTCTCTATAACAGGGGAGAGCAGACGATACAGCAGATAATCGACAAAGTGCTCTCCAGCAGCGGCAACATCACGGTGGTGGTAAGGAATCTGGAACAAATGGGACTGGTCTGCCGCCGTGACAACCCAAACGACAGGCGTTCGTATCTTATCGGGATAACTCAAAAAGGCAAGGAACTGATGGACGTTACCTTTGCAAAACACATGTCCAATCTTGCCGAGGCTTTTTCAAAACTGACGACGAAAGAAAAAGAACAGGTCGTCTCTTTACTGAAGAAATTGCGATAAAAAGAGTCTCCGGGCTTTTGTAAAGATTTATTTGAAGAAATATCACTAATTAGTGGTATTTCGCCGATGTTGCCTGCTTAAAAATAAAAAAACGAGGTGATGCGGTGCGGCTTATTCTTGGTTAAGGCAGTAAGTGAAAATCTCCACGGGGTGCAGAAAACCACACAGCCACACAGAAACAAGATTTACCACTTATTTGAACGGAGGGTAACCATGCTAGAACATTGGACAGCTTATCAACCCGAACTTGCAAAGTCTTATGAAAAAAAAGGCTATTGGAAGACAGAGAACTTTTCACAGGTCTTCGATAACATTGCGGAACGTTTCTGGAACCGCGAGGCCTTAGTCGGCGGCGAACAGCGCTTCACCTATGGAGAGCTCAAAAAAGGTTCCGACCGCCTTGCCCTGCACTTTCTGAAGATGGGGCTTAAGCATGAAGATCGCATAATCATCCAGCTGACAAACATACCCGAGTTTGTTTTTATCTACCTCGCGCTGCAGAAAATCGGCGTCATCCCCGTCATGTGCCTGGCACAGCACAGATATACGGAAATCTCGCAGATTGCGGCAAAGGCAAAAGCGGTCGCCTATATTATACCCGGTTTTGCGAATAAATATAACTATACGGAATTAGCAGATCAGGTGGCCGCGGAGCTGCCGTGCATGAAATATAAGATGATCGCCGGACTCAACCAGGAGATTCCCGCGGGATACCTTTACGTCAACGACCTTCTCGCGACTCCCGCGGAAGGCGAGAACGAACCCTGCCTGCTGAAGAAGTACCTGCCAGCCCCGCACGACGTCTGCATCCTGCTGCTCTCCGGCGGCACGACCGGCATTCCGAAGCTCATCCCGCGCGAATACAACGCCTACCGCTATGTCGCGGAGGAGTCGAGCCGTGAACTTGGCTATAACATGTACACAGTGCAGCTTGCGGTGGCACCCGTAGCGCACAACATGGTCTTGGCGGCGCCCGGCATACAGGGGGCCTTTACCTTTGGCGGCAAGGTCGTCATGGGCACCTCCCCGCGTACGGAAGATATCTGCAAACTGATCGAAAAGGAAAAAATCACCCACATTCCGATGGTCCCGGCGATGATCATCAACATGCTGAACTTTGAAGGCCGGAGCAAGTACGACCTTTCGTCATGGAAGGTCGTCATAAACGGCGGCTCTAAGATCGAGCCCGTCGTCGCCGCCCGCGTATATCCCGAACTCGGCTGCCGCCTGATATCGCAGTTTGGCATGTCAGAGGGTACCATCACGCAGACGAGCCTCCTTGACAGCGACGAGGTCGTCTACAACACGATCGGCCTGCCGGTCTCGCCCGCCGACGAATGGAAGATCATCGACAAGGACAGCGGCGAGCTGATCGCGGAGAGCGTCCACGACGGCAGCGCCATCTTCCGCGGCGAGACGGAGCGCCCGGGAGAGATCATCTTCCGCGGCCCCTATACGATCCGCGGCTACTATGACGCCCCCGACCATAACAAGAAGGCCTTCACCGAGGACGGATTCTACCGTTCGGGAGACCTCGCGGCGATGCACAAAAGCGGCAAGGGCTTCGTCATCATGGGGCGCATCAAGGACGCCATCAACCGCGGCGGCGAGAAGTTCAGCTGCGAAGAGGTCGAAAACCTCGTTCTAAAACATGAGAAGATACATGACGCGGCGCTGGTGCCGATGCCGGACCACGTGCTTGGCGAAAAGGCCTGCCTATTCGTCTCCATGAGAAGCCCCGAGGATACCATCACTCTGAAAGAGATCGTCGAATTCCTCACCGGCAAACTCGCAAAGTTCAAGCTTCCCGAGCGTCTTGAGATCCGCGACGACCTGCCGCATACGAACATCGGCAAGGTCAAGAAGGAAGAGCTCCGCGCCGAGATCTACGCGATCATGGCGGAAGAGGAAAAAAATAAGGCATGACCCGGGCACTTCCCTGTCCGGCCGCCCATAAAACGGTGAAGGGCTTTTTGCCCTTCACACCCCTATTTAAAAAATCGGAGGAATAATTCCATGAAAATCTTAGAGCCCGTAAAATTCAGAAACCTGGAACTCAAAAACCGCCTCGTATGGCTTCCCGCCGTCACCTGCCTCGCCGACGAAATCGGCTTTGTCACCGACCCGCTTATCGAACGCCACGTGGCGCGCGCCAAGGGCGGCTTCGGCCTCATCGATGTCGAGGCCTGCGGCGTACTTGACCGGAAAAGCCCGAATCTTCTCCGCATCTGCGACGACAAGTTCATCCCCGGGCTCAAGGAAATGACGGACGCCGTGCACGCCGAGGGCTGCAAAATGACGCTCCAGCTCATCCACTATGTAAAACAGTCGGTCCGCACAGGCTGGAAACAGGCCGTGGAAGACCTTACCTACGACGAGATAGAGACCTGCAAACGGGAGTTCATCGACAGCACGGTAAGAGCGAGAAAGGCCGGGTTCGACGGCGTCGAGCTGCACGTGGCGCACGGCTATACGCTCTCTTCCTTCATCTCCCTGCTCAATAAGCGCACTGACAAGTACGGGCGCGACACAGAGGGCCGCTGCCGCATCGTTACGGAGATCATGGAGGGCGTCCGCAAAGAGGTCGGCGACGACTACTGCGTCGGCTGCCGCATTTCGGGCGAGGAGTTCGTCATGGGCGGCAACACGCTGAAGCAGACGACGGAGATCGCGCAGATATTCGCGCGCGCCGGCATGGACTTCATCAGCGTATCGGCCGGCGGCAAGACCGAGGACGGCCCCTGGTACACGGGATACAGCGGAAGCCGCTGCATGGCGACGGCCAACCTGCCCTATGGCTGCCACGTCTATCTCTCCGCCGGCATCAAAGAGGCGCTGCGCGAAATCGGCTCCGACATCCCCGTCATCGCCTCCGGCAAAATTAAAGACCTCAAGCACGGCGAAGAGATATTTGAAGCCGGCAAGGCCGACCTTATCGGCGTCTGCCGCCCGGCGCTCGCCGATCCCGAATGGATCACGAAGCAGGTCGAGGGACGCGAAAAAGAGATCATCAAGTGCATATACTGCAACGGCTGCCTGGTGCGCGACCAGAAGCACGAACCCGTAAACTGCGTGATCGCGGATAAGATCGCCGAACGCAAGGCCGCCCAGCAGCATTAGGCCGGCGGGACGCGTTCCCGCGAAAAGGCGGCGGCAGGATGAAATTTAACGATGCCGTTTATACGTAAATATAACGGACGCGCGAAGCCGACGGCCAGCCGCCCGCAGGGCGCTTGGCGCCTGTTTTGACGCCGGCGGCAAATCGGCTTGGAGGCCGGCACTGCGCGAAAAACTTCATTACGGGGAGCGGCGGATCAGTGGGAAAAGCGCGCCTTCTTTGGGAAGCGCTCCCCTCCGGTCCGCGAAATTCCGCAAGTATAACGGCATCAGCAAGGGAAGGGAGGCAGGCTATGGATATTTTAGGCAAAGTCAACAAAGTACCCGGCGGCATAATGGTAGTCCCCATGGTCATTACAGCGGTGATCAACACATTTATTCCGGCGGTGCTCAAAATCGGCGGTCCGACCACCGCGGCTTTCAGCGGCGCGGGAGCGATGGCGGCCATCGGCATGCTGTTGTTTGTCGCGGGCAGCCAGACTAAATACAGCGACCTGGGCGCGGTCTGCGCGCGCGGCGGCCTGCTGGTGATAGTCCGCCTGGCGGTGGCCTTCACGGGCGCTTGGCTGACGTTGAAATTCTTCGGCATCGGCGGGATCTGCGGCGCCTCCGCGCTAGCGATCACTATCGCTCTCGCCAGCTGCAACCCCGGCGTCTACGCCGGGTTGATGCAGTCTTACGGGGATAATGTCGACAAAGCGGCGATGGGCGTCCTCAACCTGATCGCCGTTCCCGCCACACCATTGGTGATTTTAGGCGTGGCCGACGGCACCGGATTTGACTACATGAGCGCGGTAGCCTCGCTTGTTCCTTTCGTTCTGGGCATGGTGCTTGCGAATTCCGATGAAAAAGTACGCAAGCTCTTTTCCACGGCGACGCCGGTAGTCCTCTTTTTTCTGGGCTGCTGCCTCGGCGCGAGCATCAACCTGAAGGCCCTCTCTCAGGCCGGAGCCGCCAATATCGTGCTTATCGGCCTGATCGTCTGCTTCTTCCTGCCCATAATGATAACGGCGGACAAGCTTATATTAAGGCGTCCCGGATACGCCGCGGTCGCCGCCACCTGCCTGGGCGGCCTGTCGGTCGTGGCGCCGAGGATCATCGGCGAGCGGCTGCCGCAGTATCAGCCGTACGTGGAAACGGCCACGGCGCAAATGGCGGTAACGCTGGTCTTCTGCATCTTTGTTTTTCCCTACATTACCAAGTTTGTCGTCGGTAAATTCGGCAGCGGCGCGCCGGCGGCCGGAGAAACCAATTAAACTATCTTGATTTTCCTGCCGCCTCGCGCGGCGGGAAACCCGAGAAATCACGAGGTGGAAAAGGTGAGCAAAGTAATTTCGTCTGACGCAGCTATATCACTAATTAGAGATAATACCGTGATCGGTATCGGCGGTTTTGGAGGCTTTTCCGCCCCCGACGATATCTTGCGCGCGATGGCGAAATCTTTTATCGCCAACGGCAGACCGAAGGGACTGCACGTAGTTTCCGGCATTTCCCCCGGCGACCTTACGGAGAATGGATACGGCTTGAGCATCATCAAGGAGCCCGGCATCATCGCTTCGATCTACGCGGCCCATGTCGGGATGTCTCCCGCGATCGGCCGCGCCGTGAGCGGCAACAAAATCGCCGGCTACACCGTCCCTCTCGGAGTCTACGGACACCTTTTAAAGGCGATCGCCGGCGGGCGTCCCGGCGTGATGACGAAGATCGGCCTTCACACTTTCTGCGACCCGCGTCTTGACGGCTGCCGGGTCAACGGCCTCGCGGCCGCGTCGGGACGGGAGGTCGTCTCGCTGATTGATTTTGAGGGAGAAGAATACCTCTTCTACCGGAGCTTCCCGATCGAGCTGTGCGTCATCCGCGGCAGTTATGCCGATGAGCATGGGAACATCTCGCTCGAGGAAGAGGCCCTCTACAGCGAGCAGGCGGCGATGGCCGCGGCCGTCCATAACTGCGGCGGCGTGGTTATCGTGCAGGTGAAGGGAGTCTTTAAACGCGGCGCCGTCGATCCCCGGCATGTGGCGATCCCCGGCGCGCTCGTCGACTATATCGTGGTCGCTGAACCGGGAAACCACCTGCAGTGCTACGACGGTTCGGTTTTCCGCCCCGAGCTCATCGGCGACGTGCGGCAGCAGTTGGAAATGATCCGCCCGATGGCGCTCTCGCCGCGAAAGGTCTGCGGCCGGCGTGCGGCGCTTGAGATAGAGGGCGGCAGCCTTGTAAACTTGGGCATCGGGATGCCGGACGGCGTCGCCAGCGTCGCTAACGAGGAAGGCATCAGCCATCAGGTGACGTTTTCCATCGAGACGGGGGTCTACGGCGGCGTGCCGGTGAGCGGCGTGGGATTGGGCGCCGCGGTGAATCCAGAGGCGATCCTTTCAATAACGGACAACTTTGACATCTACGACGGCGGCGCGCTTGACGCGGCCTTTCTCGGAATGGGCGAGGTCGACGAAGAGGGCAATGTCAACGTCTCTAAATTTGGCTCGCGCTGCACGGGGCCCGGCGGCTTCATCAACATTACCCAAAGCACGGGAAAGGTCTGCTTCATGGGAACCTTTACGGCGGGGCCGATGGACTGCCGGATCGGCGGCGGCCGTCTTGCGATTGAAAAAGACGCT
The DNA here is from genome assembly GCA_934511335.1 of uncultured Cloacibacillus sp. Lineage (GTDB taxonomy): Bacteria > Synergistota > Synergistia > Synergistales > Synergistaceae > Cloacibacillus. The sequence continues at coordinate 6,951 of CAKSWL010000066.1, forward strand.
CCCAGAGTCAAATTCAAGAAGAAAGTTCAGCAGGTGACCTTTTCTTCGCGCCGCGCGGCGGAGAAGGGGCAGCAGGTGCTTTATATAACGGAGCGGGCCGTCTTCCGGCTCGAAAGGGAGGGCGTGACGCTGACGGAGATCGCGCCCGGCGCGGATCTTGAGAGGGACGTCCTTGCGAAGATGGAATTCCGGCCGCGGATATCGGACGAACTGCGGCTGATGGACGAACGGATATTCCACGATAAAAAGATGAAAATAAGCTTTATGCGTCAATAAGGCCGGTTTATAGAAAAAAGGCGAAAGGGGCAATAAGAATGGCTGAAGAGAGGAAACATACAACGCTTTCAGGATACGAGCTGAAAAGGGTCTACACCGAGGAAGATATCAAAAGTGAAGACCTGAAGGCGCGGCTCGGCGAGCCCGGACACTTCCCGTTTACGCGCGGCATCCGCGAGGAGATGTACCGCGACGGCAAGCTGTGGACGATGGGGCAGTACGCCGGCTTCGCCTCCGCGGAGGAGGCCAACGAGCGCTTCCGTTACATTATCGAACAGGGCGGCACGGGATTTTCCGTCGCGCTGGACCTGCCTACTCAGATGGGTTACGATTCCGACGACCCCATGTCGGAGGGCGAGGTCGGAAAAGTGGGGGTCGCTATCGATTCCCTGGCTGATATCGAGGCGCTGTTCAAGGGAATACCCTTTGAAAAGGTACGCCAGATACGCACGACGGCGAACGCAAACTCGATAATCATGCTCGCCTTTTATGTAGCTTTCGCGGAGAAAAACAATATCGATCCCAATACGATCGGCTTCTTTCTGCAAAACGACATCCTCAAAGAGTACATGTGCCGCGGCACCTATATCTTCCCGCCCGCGGCCGGCGTCAAGCTCTCCGTCGACGTGCTGGAATACTGCGGCAAACATCTTCCCCATTGGACGCCCATCGCGGTCTCCGGCTACCACATCAGGGAGGCAGGGGCCACCGCCGCGATGGAGCTCGCCTTCACGCTGGCGGACATGATCGAGTACTATGACGCCGCTGTGAAGCGGGGAGTGGATATCGTCGCGGCCACGGCGAACAGTTACTTCTTCCTCGGCGCGCAGCTGGACTTCCTTGAGGAGGTCGCAAAATACCGCGCCGCCCGCCGCCTCTACGCGCGGATCATGAAAGAACGTTATCACGTGACGGCGGAGGAGCCGCAGCGCCTGAAAATATTCGCCTTCACGAGCGGCTCCGCGCTGACGGCGGAACAGCCCATCAACAACGTAGTCCGCGTCGCCATCCAGACCATGGCCGCCGCCGCCGGCGGCATCCAGACCTTCCACGCCTCCTCTTACGACGAGGCGATCTCGCTGCCTACGCAGGAGGCCGTGACGCTCTCGCTGCGCACGCAGCAGATCGTGGGCTATGAGTCCGGCCTGACGGAAACGGTAGACCCGCTCGGCGGGTCCTATGCGGTCGAGGCGCTCACGAACGCCATCGAGAAAGAGGTCCTCGTTCTGCTCGACACGATAGAGAAAAAGGGCGGGGCCATGAAGTGCATCGAGGAAGGCTTCCAGCAGAGGATGTTGGCGGACAACGCCTATAAGTATCAGAAGAGCGTGGACAACAAGGAGCGAATCGTCGTGGGCGTCAACGAGTTTAAAGACGGCAAGCCCATAGAGCCCGCCCAGTTTACGGTCCCTGAGGATGTGGCGATCAAGCAGACGGAGAAGATCAACAAGCTGAAGGCGGAGCGCGACAACGACAGAGTGAAGCGCGCCCTCGCCGCCATGGAGAGGGCGGCCCGGAACGACGAGAATCTGGGCGACTATATGATCGAAGCGGTGAGCGCCTACGCGACGCTGGGTGAAATCTGCGGCGTGCTGAAAAAAGTTTACGGCAAATATACGCCGATGAAGATTTACTAAAAGGGGGCTGCGTAATGGTAAAAGTTCTTATTTCAAAACCGGGCCTTGACGGCCACGACCGCGGCGCGAAGGTGGTCGCGCGCGCCTTTGAGGAGGCGGGGGCGGAGGTGATCTACACCGGCCTTCAGGCCACTCCGGACGAAATCGCCGAGGCGGCGGCGAAAGAAAAGGTGGACGTCGTAGGCGTGAGCCTCCTTTCCGGCGCTCACAATACGCTGATGCCGAAGGTGATCGACAAGGTAAAGGAAAAAGAGGGCATGGAAAAGACGGTCTTTATCCTCGGCGGCATCATTCCGCAGCAGGATATCCCCGGCCTGATGGAGAAGGGCGTCAGCGGCGTATTCGGACCGGGCACCCCGCTTGACGAAGTGACCGAATTCACCTTTGAGCAGGTGGCGCTCGCCAAGGCTGAGGAGATGGCCGAACAGGCGCTGTCCGCGATGTCGAACAAAGCTTCAAATATATAGATATTTAGAATAAAGATTAAGGAGGCATTTACATGGCAGGGATACTTGAGGGAGTAAAGGTTCTCGGCATAGAGCAGCAGGTCGCGGGGCCGACCTGTACGA
>CAKSWL010000067.1 GCA_934511335.1 uncultured Cloacibacillus sp.
TTGCACATATTTTTATATGATTGACAAATCGTATCGCCGCCGGCTTCAGATATCTGTTGGTATTATAGGCCATGTAAAACACACAGCGGGCCTGGAGGTCAGCCGCCTTAAGCGAGTAGTACAAAAGCCAGCATCGAGAAGCCCCTCTTTTAGCCCCGCGATTATCTTCAAAGAGTTCAGCTGTTTGAAGTAGAAGATTATTTTCTCATTCTCTTTGTGCAGAGGTCGATCACATTGAGGGAATCGTCGCTTAGAAGCTCTTCGTAGTCCGCGCAAATAGGCGGGATGCCGTATTTCGCCGCAATTGCCTCGGCAGGCTCGCGCTTCGGCTCGCAGAGGACGCTGACCCGCGCGTCAACGCCATAGGCGCGACCGATGCCGCCCGCGTGAAATTTTCCCGCAAACCCCGTGCCGCAAAGGCCGACGCGCACCTTTTTATTCTCCGACACTTTCATACCTCCGCTGGATAAAGACCGCGATAGAGAATAATGGCGGTTTTCCGCGTGAGAAAACCGTCATTATCGTCTCTGGTTATATTATCTCCGGCGCAAAATACCGCTTAAAACTTGATCACTTCGCCCTGTTCCTTCGTCACCGAGGGATCGAAGAACTCGCCGAAGAGGACGTCCTCCGCGGGCTGGTCCTTCATGATCGGGCGCGCCACCCAAGTACTGTTCATGTAGTGTTTGAGCGCGATGTTCTCGGAGACCTGGTTGCCGCCCCAGGTGCCGCAGCCCATGCTGGAGGTCATCGGCATGCCGTTTTCGGCGGAGCCCGCGTTGGCCTTCGACTGCGGCTGGCGCACCATCACGCGGGTGACGGGGGCGCGCAGCGCGAGGCGCTGGATGTGCTCCTCGTCGAAGCTGTAGATGCCGCAGGAATGGCCGCGGCCGCCGACCTTATATATCTCGTCCATCATCTTGAGCGCGTTTTCAAACTCGCCCTCGTACTTATAGATGGTGAGCAGGGTGGTTAGCTTTTCGCCGGAGAACTTGAACTCCTTGCCGATGCCCTCGCTGTTGACCATGACGAACTTGCGGTCCGCCGGGATCTCGAAGCCGGCCTTGCGGCAGAGCTCCTGCGGGGAGACGGCGACGGTGGCGACGATGCGATGCCCCTCTTCGTCCCACATCGCCTTTTTGAGCAGCGCGCGCTCCTCGTCGCTCGCGAGGTAGCCGCCCTCGGCGATAAGGGCCTTGACCGTCTCGTCGTAGATGGCGTCGCTGATGATGATGTTGCCGTCCGCCGAGCATCCGGAGCCGAAGTCGGAGGTCTTGCTGATGCGGGTGTTGCGGGCCGCTTCGGCGGGGATCGCCGTCTCGTCGTAGATCATCGTCGCGTTGCCCGCGCCGGAGCAGTAAGCGGGCTTGCCTGAGCTGTGGGCCGCCCTGGTCATCGCGGGGCCGCCGGTGGCCATGATAAGGTCGCAGCGCTTCATCGTTTCGGCGACGAGGTCCATGTTGACCTCATCCACACACTGGAGGAAGTCGGGATTCTCGCCGATGGAGACAAGCGCGTCGCGCATGATCTGCACGACCTTGTTGGTGGTCTTCACGGTACGGGGATGCGGGGAGAAGACGACGACGTCGCGCGCCTTGAGCGCGTAGACGGCGGTGACGATCGGGGTCAGCTCGGGATTGGTCATCGGGATGAGCGAGGCGATGACGCCCGCGGGCTTCGCATAACGGGTGATGCCCTTTTCGGGGATCGTCTCGATCGCGCCGACGCTCTTCTGGCGCAGCGCGTCGCGCAGCACGCCTAGTATCTTGTGGCGTTTGCCGAAGCGGCCGTTTCTGTCGCCCGCGCCCGCCTCGTCGACGCCCATCCAGCAAACCTCCTGGAAGGTCTTGGGGTTGCCCGCCGCCCAGGCGACGCAGCGGATCATGCGGTCCACCTGCTCCTGAGTGTAGTTTTCGATCTGTTTCTCCGCCGCTCTCGCCTTTGCGAATATTTCGTCAAGTTTTGCCAGCTGTTCAGGCGTTACTTCATGCTTTGCCATAATAAAACATCTCCTTGATTTTTTAAATTATTTTCCGATTAACGGAATTAATATCTATTTATTGGAAACAAGTATAAAATAATCCTCTTTTGTCTCTTTGTCAAGTACCATTTAGAAGAATTTATTTCCGCAATGTGGATTTTAAAAATCCGCCCCGGTGTAAGGGGCGGAGCGTGCGATTTTATTTGCCGGCGCCGGCGGCTTTTTCTTCTAGGTCTCTTTCTCTCGCTTTGGTCTTGACATCTTTAAGCTCGGCCATGTACCAGGGGGTGGTATCTTCCCACTGCCACTGTCTCCAAGGCTTCTCTTCGCCGCGCTTGCGGTAAATGTCGTTGATGTTCCAGCATCCCCAGGTGACGACGGGAGCGTTCTCCATGCGCACGTCGATGACGCATGGCTTGTTGGAGGCCAGCGCCTCTTCGAGCATCGGCTTGAACTCTTCGGCCTTCGTCACCTTGTAGCCCTTGATGCCGTAGGCTTCGGCGATCGCCGCAAAATCGGGGCTGTAGGGCTCGCCGTTCCTCATGAAGAGGGTGCCGAACTGGTGGTCATAGTGCTGGCGCTCAAGTCCCGCGATCGTGCCGAAGGCGCAGTTGTTCATGACGACCCAGACGACCGCTACCTCGTCCATCGCGCCGGTCGCGAAGGGAGAGACGTTGGTGCCCATGCCGCCGTCGCCGATGAGGGCGACGACCTTCTTGTCGGGATTCGCCACCTTCACGCCGAGCGCCGCCGAGGGGCCGTAGCCCATCGTGCAGAGGCCGCCGGGGGCGACGAAGGTGCCGGGCTCGTAGATATCGAATTGCTGCCCGACGCCGTTCTTGTTCCAGCCCACGTCCGCCACCACATAGCCGTCCTTGGGCAGCGCTTCGCGCAAGTCCTTGAGGATGCGCTCCGGGCGCATCGGGTACTGGGCGGAGTTCTGCGCCTCGACGAGCGTCGCCTTGTAGGCGGCCTTCGATTCGGCGATCGCCTTGACGACTTCGGGGCGTTTGACGCCGTGCGGATATTTTTTCTTCGCCGCCGCGAGGATCGCCTCAAGGGCCGCCTTCGCGTCGCAGATGGCGCCGACGGCGGTCGGGAAATTGCGCCCGATCTCCTCCTGGTTGATGTCGATGTGGATAAGCTTCGTCGGCGGCACATCGAAGGTCTCGCCCATATACCACGAGCTGCAGTCAGCCTCTGAAAGGCGCGTGCCCACCGCCACCATCACGTCGGCCTTCATCGCCGTGGTATTGTTGAACTCCGTGCCCCAGAAGCCGGTCATGCCGACGGCGAGCGGGCTGTCGTCGGGGATCGAGCCTTTGCCCATCAGCGTGTAGAGCACCGGGATCTCAAGGTGTTCGGCAAGTTCCGTAAGGGCCTTCGCGCCGCCGGAGGAGATGACGCCGCCGCCGGGATAGAGGATCGGAGCCTCAGCCTCGGCAAGCATCGTCGCGATCTCTTCCGCCGCCGCTTCGGAAAGCCCGGGCTTCGGCAGCTCGGGGAAGTTGTTCATCCGCTGCTCAAAAAAGCGCGTGTCGAGTTCCATCGAGAAGATATCCATCGGGATCGAGACGAGCACGGGGCCGGGGCGTCCGGTCACGGCAAGACGGAAAGCCTTGTCCATCACCTCGGGGAGCAGTTCGGGGCGGTCGACGCGCCAGGCGCGCTTCACGAATGGACGGTAAATCTCGTACTGGCTCGCGTCGGCGTGCATGTTGACCTCTTGATGGGGGTGGCGGCCGAAGTAGCATGAGGGTACGTCGCCCGCGATGACGACCATAGGGATGGAGTTGAGGCCGGCCTCGGCGACGCCGGTGGCGGCGTTCGTCAGTCCGGGGCCGAGGTGCGTCATGACGACGCCGGGGACGCGGCAGTCTTTGCCGCGCGCGTAGCCATCCGCGGCATGCGCGTTCTGCTCGTGGCGGACGGAGTTGTAGAGTATTTTGCTCTCTTTGAGAGCGTCAAGGAAACCTATTACCGTGTGGCCGCAGAGGCCGAAGATGTTTTCGACGCCGCGTGATTCGAGAAACTTTACCAGCTGAAATGCTACCAGATCTTTTGCCATTTTATTACGCCTCCATATGTGTAGGATGAATTACGCTGAAACACTGACGAAGCTCTGCGACGGGGATCTGTCCCGGAGCCAATGACTGCAACCCCACCGCAAAGGTGAGGTCAGAGCCGAAGAGCCCGCCTGCAAGACGCGTCACCGCGCCGGTCGGGCCCATCGACATCGTGATTATTGGAATGCAGGGGAACTGGCGGCGCACCTCGAGCGTGGCCGAGAGAACGTTGAGGACGTCCTCTTCCTTCTGCGGCATCGCCGCGAGCTTCGCCACCTGCGCGCCCGCCGCGATCTGCTGCTTGAGGATTGAGACCAGATCGTCGCGGCTCGGCGTTTTTTTGATATCGTGGAAAGAGACGATCAGCGAGGTCCGCGTGCCTTCAAGCGTTTCTAAGACCTCCTTTATCTTTTCTTCGCCGTATATCAGCTCCACGTCGATAAAATCAACGAGCCCCTCTTTAACCGCGGCCGCATAGATACCGAACTTGGCCTCGTCGCTCACCTTTTTGAAGCCGCCCTCCCAGTCCCCGCGGCAGGTAAGGATGACCGGCCTCTCGCCGACGACGGCGCGCACCTCTTTGATCATCTCGAGGGAGAGCTCCCTGTCTTCAATAAAATCCCACGCGTCGATCCTGAGCTCGATGATATCAGGGGCGATCGAGGGAACATTTCTCGCCTCTGCTGTTATTGCCTCGCGATCTTTTCCCACTAAAGGAATACAGACCAGCGGTTTCTCCCCGCCCAGGAGAGCGTTTCTCGCCTGAATCGGATGCCTCGGCTGTAATCGTTTTACCTGCTTCATAAAAAAGCCCCCTTGTTTTATCTCAATATTTCATTATGCGGAAATTACAACTGTTCTAAGGAAACATATATACATTAACCTCTAATTATAAAATTGTCAAGATACCATTTAGCAGATTATTATTCTGTTATGTGGAATCAGATATAAATGTCTATAGTATTGTCCGTAAGCGAGATTCTTAGCAGCGCCTCCCCCTCCGACATCACAAGCTGCTTGATTGTTTCCGTTAAAAGAGGGGACGCGCTTGCTCAGAGCGCCCCTTTTTCTGATATAATGCAACACAATAACATTGCATTATAAGGAGCCCGCGATGCTTCATATAGATGTCTCCAAAAAACTGGACCGGTTTTCACTTGAGATAGCTCTGGACGCTGACGACCACGGCATCACCGCGCTTTTTGGCCCCTCTGGCGCGGGAAAGAGCACGTTTGCCAAGATGCTGGCGGGGCTCTGCGTTCCCGACCGCGGGGAGATATCGGCTAACGGCAGGCTCTTCTTCGACAGCGCGGCGGGCGTGAACCTGCCGCCGGAAAGGCGCGGCGTCGGTTTTTTGTTTCAGGAGCACAGGCTTTTTCCGCACATGAACGTCCTAAAAAATCTTTCCTTTGGCTCTTTTGCCGGCGGCAGGCCTCCCTGCGGCGATATCGCGGAGATCGCGGACGTCTTCGGCATCGGCGCCCTGCTCCGGCGAAGTCCCTCCTCTCTTTCGGGCGGGGAGAGCCAGCGGGTGGCGCTTGCGCGCGCGATTCTCGCGGCGGAGAATTTTATCATCATGGACGAGCCCCTATCGTCGCTCGACGAGGCGCGCCGGTGCGACCTTATGGGGTATATCGAGAGGATACCGCGGCTTTTCGGGATCCCGATAATTTATATCACACACAGTCGAGAGGAGGTTTTACGGCTCGCACAAAGCGTCATCTTGATCGAAGAGGGAAGGGTTAAGGGCTGCGGACGCCCCGCAGACCTGATGAAAAGAGGCTGAAGCACCGCGCCTCACGGATATTTCAATTTCCTGAAAGGATGGATTTGTCAATGAAAAGGTTATTTGCCGCGCTGCTCGTCCTGCTGGCTTTTTGCGCCGAGGCCCGCGCCGGCGCGCTCGCCGTCACCACCGGAGCCGGCTACATGAAGATGGTACAGGAGCTCTCCGCGGCCTACAGAAGCGAAACGGCGAAGCCCGTCGAGGAGGTCTACGGCGGCAATATCGGACAGATGCTCGCACAGATAGAGGCGGGAAACGGCGTCAACATCGTGATCAGCGACAAGGGCGCGCTCAAAACCGCGAAGTCGGGGATCAGGATCGCGAAGATACAGCCGCTTGGATCGACAGTGCTCGTCCTCGCCTGGCGCAAGGGACTTGAGCTCTCTTCGCCCAACGACTTGACGGGCGAAAGCGTCAAATCGGTCGCCTATCCCGACCCCAAGGCGGCCATCTACGGCAGGGCCGCTGCGAAGTATCTTGAGACTACCGGCCTCGGAGCCAAGATCGCGCCGAAGCTGTCGCAGCTCTCGACCGTGCCGCAGGTCTTTTCTTATCTCGTATCGAAAGAGATGGACGCGGGTTTTGTGAACCGCGTCGTCGTACGCGCGGGTGCTGCGAAGATCGGCGGCTCGCTGGAGATACCCTCGGGCTATCCGCCGATCGAGATGGTGGCGGCGGTCGTCGAGGGTGCGGAGGGCGACCCCGCCGTCGCCGATTTCCTTCGCTTCCTCAGCGGCGACACGGCGAAGGCGATCATGAAGAAGCACGGCATACAGTGAGCGGGAGCGTAAGCTATCGTTAAGGGTTTTTTCTCGCCCGCGCTGATATTTTCGCTGCGGCTGACCCTGGCGAGCTGCGGGGCGGCGCTGGCGCTGTTTCTCGCGCTGGGGCTGCCCGCCGCGCTCTGGTTCAGCCGCTCGCGCGCGCCCGGTGCTAGGGCGGCGGCCTTTTTTATCACGCTGCCGCTCGTCTTTCCGCCGATCGCCCTCGGATATATGCTCCTTCTGCTGCTTGGCAGAAACGGCCCGCTGGGCTCGCCGCTTGAGCATTATCTGGGGCTGAGGCTGGTATTCTCGCAGGGGGCGGTGATCCTGAGCGCCTTCGTCGCAGGGCTGCCGCTCTTTGTCCGTCCTGTGCAGGCGGCCTTTCAGGACCCTGAGATCATAAAGCTCGAAGAGGCCTCCCGCGTTCTCGGCTGCGGCCCTGTCAAAACTTTCTTCCTCGTCACGCTGCCGCTAGCAAGACGAAGTATCCTCTCCGGGCTGCTGCTTGCGGTGGCGCGCGCCTCGGGGGAGGTGGGCGTCACGATGATGCTCGGCGGCAATATCGCCGGGCGCACCAACACGCTGTCGCTGGAGATATTCAACTGCGTCTCGCGCGGCGATTTCGACGAAGCGACGAGCCTCTGCCTGCTGCTTGCTTCTGCCAGCATGGTGATATATTTTATTCTTGACAGACTTCAAAGGGAGGACGGATGATGTTTTACATTTCCGACGGTTATCTTGAAGAGTTGATACATGAAGATTTGCAGCACATGGATATTACGACGCTATCGATGGGCATCGAAGAGGTCCCGGGCCTCGTGGAGTGCTTCCCCAAAAGGGCGTGCGTCCTGGCGGGGGTCGAGGAGGCGGCGCGGATCTTTGAAAAGTGCGGCGCGCGGGCCGAGATCGCTAAGCCTTACGGTCCGGCGGCGGCGCGCGAGGTCTGCCTTCGCGCACGGGGCACGGCGGGACAGCTCCACGCCTGCTATAAGCTCGCGCAGAACGTGATGGAATATTCCTCCGGCATCGCCACGCGGACGGCGGCGATGCTAGAGGCGGCGCGCGCCGTAAATCCCGCCGTGCACGTCGCCGTGACGAGAAAGCATTTCCCCGGTGCCAAGGCGCTTTCGCTCAAGGCGGCGCTGGCGGGGGGGGCCTCCCTGCACCGCCTCGGCCTCTCCGATTCGATATTGGCCTTCGACCAGCACCGGATATTCACCGACGATTTTGCCGCGCTGATTCCTAGGATGGCGGCGGCCTTTCCCGAGAAGAAGATCGAAGCCGAGGCCGAAAGCCCCGCGGAGGCGATGCGTTACCTTCGCGCGGGCGCCGACATGGTGCAGTGCGAGCGTTTCACTCCCGAAGAGCTCGCCTCCTTCGTCAAAGAGGCAAAAAGCGCCGCCCCGCGGGCGGTCATCGCCGCCGCGGGAGGAATCAGCGCCGCGAACGCCGCCGAATACGCCGCCGCCGGCGCTGACATCCTCGTCACTTCGTGGGTCTATTTTGGCAAACCCGAAGATATCAAGATGAAATTTTCACGCCTTTAAAAAGCCCCCAAAAGCAACGCCCGCAGGGACAACACGGGACGGCGCGCCGTTTTCCGCATGGCGAAGCGGGAAGCGGCGCGCTTTTGTCTTCGCCGCCTCACCACCGCCGCGTAAAATACGCAACGTAGAATATATATATTTTGTTCCTTATTATTCTATTAAAAGTGAGATTAAGTTCTCATTTTTATCTATTATGGTAGTTGAGATAAGCGCAATCTTGTGATACTATATTTTTGCAATTAAGTTGCATTAATATTTGGCAGCAGGAGGCTCCACAATGAGCAACGCACTGTTTACGTTTGCAAAGCCGGGAAATGAACCCTCGATGAGCTACGCTCCGGGATGTCCCGAAAGAGAGCTGCTCAAAGAGGCTATCAGGCAGATCGAGTCGGAGGTCGCCGAGATACCGCTCGTCATTAACGGCGAGTTCGTCCGCACGGGCGACGCCGGCAATGTCGTCATGCCCCACGATCACGGGCATAAGCTTGCCGTCTATCACAAAGCGGGAGCCAAGGAGATGGAGCGCGCCATCGCGGCGGCGAACGCCGCGCACGAGAGCTGGAGCAATATGCTCTGGACTGAGCGCGCCTCGATCGTGCTGAAGATAGCGGAGCTCATCGATAAAAAGTACCGTTATATCCTCAACGCCGCCACCATGATGGGACAGAGCAAAAGCGTCTGGCAGGCCGAAATCGAGGCGGCGAGTGAAACGATAGACTATTTCCGTTTCGGCGTTCATTGTATGAACGAACTCTACGGCGATCAGCCGGCCAGCGAGGAGGGCGTCATCAACCGGCTTGAATACCGCCCGCTCGAGGGCTTCGTCTACGCCATCTCGCCCTTCAACTTCACGGCGCTCGCGGCAAATCTGCCGATGGCCCCGGTGATGATGGGCAATACGGTAGTCTGGAAGCCGGCGACGACCTCGCTGCTTTCCAGCTGGTATCTGATGAAGATCTTCATGGAGGCTGGCGTTCCCGCGGGCGTACTGAATTTCATGCCCGGCCCCGGCTCGGTCGGCAGCAAGGTGGTGCTGAAGAGCAAAGACCTCGCCGGCATCCACTTCACCGGTTCGACCCAGGTATTCAACAGTCTTTGGAAGGGCGTCGCCGAAAACCTCTCCGCCTATCGTTCTTACCCGCGTCTCGTGGGAGAAACGGGCGGCAAGGACTTCATGTTCGTCCACTCGTCAGCCGACATCAAGGCCGCGGCGACGGCGATCATCAGGGGCGCCTTTGAATATCAGGG
>CAKSWL010000068.1 GCA_934511335.1 uncultured Cloacibacillus sp.
GCTTGAGAATCTCCTTTGAGATGCGGATATCCGAGTGGTAGTCAGAGGAGGCCACCCAGAGGCGCAACACGTCGGCGCCGTACTCGTCAAGGATCTCCTGGGCAAGGATCCCGTTGCCCAAGGATTTGGACATCTTCTGGCCGTCAGGCCCCATGATAAAACCATGCGTGAGGACGGTCCTGTAGGGAGCCGTGCCGCGCGTCGCCACGCTGTTGAGCAGGGAGGTCTGGAACCAGCCGCGATGCTGGTCGCTTCCCTCGAGGTACATATCGGCGGGCCAGCTGAGATCTTCCCAGTTGTCGAGTACCGCCGAATGGCTCGTGCCCGAGTCAAACCAGACATCCATGATATTTTCGTCTTTACGCAGGCGGCTGCCTCCGCACTTCGGGCAGACCGCGAGGTCTCCGACCAGCTCCTCCGGCGTCATCGTCCACCAGCAGTTGCCGCCGTGTTCGCGGATTTTATCCGCCACGCGGCGCACGCGGTCTCCGGTAAGGATTACTGCGCCGCAGTCTTCGCAGTAGAAGGCGGGAATTGGCACGCCCCAAGTGCGCTGACGGCTGATGCACCAGTCGGAGCGGTCGCGCACCATGTTCGTGATACGGTCTTTGCCCCACTCGGGAATCCATTTCACCTCGTCTATACACTTGAGGGCTTCGTCGCGGAAATCAGAGACGGAGACGAACCACTGGTCTGTGGCGCGGAAGATGACCGGCTTCTTACAGCGCCAGCAGTGAGGGTAAGAGTGAGTGATCTTTAGCCTGCCGAGCAAGCGCTTTGATTCGCCGAGCAGTTCAAATACTTTTTTCTCGCCTTCCGCAAGCGACATACCGGCTAATATCGGCGTGTCCTGATAGTAATGCCCCGTTTCGTCGACGGGGTTGTAGATGTCGATGCCGTAACGTACGCCCGTCTCATAGTCTTCGGTACCGTGGCCGGGCGCGGTATGGACGCACCCCGTGCCGGAATCGAGAGTAACATAGTCAGCGAGCACGAAGGGGGTGGCCCTGTCATAGAAGGGGTGCTGCGCAAGCGAGTTTTCAAGCTTCTCACCCTTGCAGGAGAGGATCGGCTCACCGAACTCAAACTGCGTCGCTCTCTCGACTTCCGCCTTGAGTCCCTGCGCGATGAGATATATTTTATCGCCGACCTGATAGAAGCCGTAGTCATAGCGCGGGTGCACCGCGACCGCCATCGAGGCGGGAAGCGTCCATGGGGTCGTCGTCCAGATTATGACGTCGACATCTTTGCCGGCCAGTTCGGGAAATACCTTCGCCGCATCGGTGTATTTGTAGGCGACGAATATCGAGGGCGAACTCTCGTCCGCGTATTCGATCTCGGCGGCGGCGAGAGCCGTCTGGCAGTCGGTGCACCAGTAGATGGCCTTGCGTCCTTTGTAGACCAGCCCCTTATCTACCATCTCGGCAAACCCTTCGATCTGGGTCGCCTCGTAGGCTGGCATCAGAGTCATATAGGGATGTTCCCAATCTCCGATGACGCCAAGACGCTTGAACTGCCCCGTCTGGATATCGGCAAATGAACGGGCGTAGGCGGCGCACTTCTCACGCAGTTCAACGGGGGCAATTTCGTCTTTGTTGAGGCTCTGCTCTTTGAGCACTTTGAGCTCGATGGGAAGTCCGTGAGTATCGTAGCCGGGCACGTAGGGAGCGAAGTAGCCTCGCTGCCATTTGTATTTAACGACGAAGTCTTTCAGTATCTTGTTTGTCGCCGTGCCGATATGGATGCTGGCGTTCGCGTAGGGAGGGCCGTCGTGCAGGACGAAGGAGGGTTTGTCCTTTTTCTTTTTCTTGAGCTCGCCGTAAACGTCGATATCGTACCAGAACTTCAGGAATTCCGGCTCCCTCTGCGAAAGATTAGCGCGCATGGGAAAATCGGTCTTTGGAAGAAACAGGGTATCCTTATAATCGTTCGCCATGAAATAACCTCCATATAAACTGAACGGAATTCCGCGAAGAATTCCATAATGTACAACTTATGTATTATAACAGAAAAGCATGAAATGGTATAATGCGGGCGCGACGGCGGACAGGCGGGCGGCCGTGTAGAATATCGCCCCTCATGCTTTACGCTGAGGAGACAGCCTGCCGGAAAAAGAATATCAAAGAGCGCCTCCTTAATATATAATTATGTACAAATCAAAATCCTGGATTGGGTGACTTATCGTGGAACAGTGGAAAAATAAAGGACTTTTTGCAAAAACTCTCTATTCGCTGAACGGCCTCCGCACCGCCTTCATGACGGAGAAGGCCATACGCCACGAGATTTTAGGCATGGCCGCCGCCGTCGCCCTCGCGCTTTTCATGAAACGCGGCTGGGAAGATATATTCTGTGTCTTCATCGCCGCGCTCATCCCCATGACGGTCGAATTGATAAATACGGCGGTCGAAAGAATCATCGACACGCACTTCGGCCCCGCCTTTAGAGAAGAGGTGCGCATCCAGAAGGATACTCTTTCGGCCGCCGTATTTTTGAGCCTCATTATCGGTTACGGTATTTGTATAAAAATCATCTTCTTTTAGCCTGATCAGCGGCGGTGGTTGGGCGTCAGGAGCGAAAAGCTTTCTTCGTCGCCCTCTCCGCCGCCGTCGTCCGGCGGCAGTTCATCTTCATCTTCGCCGTCAGCCGTGTTTTCCTCAGATTTTGCGGCGATGATTTCCGCCAACTCGTCGTCGCTTATCATATCCAGCGGCAGGCCGCTCTTGATTTTGATGAATTTGCGCAGCACGCCCTCGATGTAGTAGTTGGTGTCGGTGATCACCATCGCGCCCTCTTTTACGCGCTCTTCTCTGATTTCACTTACGAGGCGGTCTTCAAGAAGATCTCCGGGGGTAAACGATCCCTTATCTCCCTTTTTCGGAGGCTGCGGGCCGCGCCCGGGTTTCGGCTTTTTCTCCCCCGCCTTATCTCCCTTCAGCCCCGGGGTTTCGGCGGTTTTTTCCTTGTCTTTATCTGGCGTCGGCTTGCCCTTTTTCTTTTCGGGCCCGTCCTTTTCAGGGCCGCTGATCTCCACGATTATCTGATTGTTGGTCTCTTTAGCCCTCAGTTCGCTCATCAATTCACCGAAGGTGGCCACCGCGCGCGTCCCCGTCAGCAGCGCTTCCTGAGCGGGCTCTTCGATGCCGCCGCCGCGCGCCGTTATCTCGCAGAAGGAGACCGCGTTTTCGGGAACGGTAAGCTCAAAGCTCTTAATCACCGGCGCCTTGCGCCATGGACGGAAGGTTATGTCTACTTTGACCTTGTCTCCCGGCTTGTAGAAATCTTTTTCGTCAGCGATCTCGATCTTGTCGATGAAGACGACCCTAGGGGTCTTCGTGATCTCAACGTCAACCTGCACACCGTAGGGGCTGATCTCTCGGAAAGGGTTCAGCGACATGGCCTTGCCCATCGCCTCGATCTCTTTTTGCAGCGATTTTACAACGTCTTTATCAGAATAGAAGATGTTGCGGCGCACCCAGGCCGGCGAGAGGTTGCCGCCGGAGACGGAGTAAGAGAGAAGAGCCGTGCCCGAACCGCGCTGGGCCCAAAGGCTGTCGATGATCCCGAGGACTCCGGTCGTGCCGATCTCCGGTCCGATGTACTGGTCAGCGATCGTCTGGAAGCGTTTTGTCTGGCTCTCTTTGGTCTCGATATTGCGGAAGTTTACCGTATAGCTTGAGGCGGCGGCCAGCTGTCCTAGGCGGCCGCCGATCGCCTCCGGCCGGTCCTGCGTCACAAGCCCCGTGATCTTGCCCAGATAGCCGAGTTTGAAGGAGCTCTCCCTGCTGGGGATTATTTTTAGGATACCGGCATCCATCATCGCGTAAGACACGCTGCCGCGGTTGAACATTGGATGCGCAAAGGCGACGAAGCGCCCGTCTTTCGAGGTGGCGGTCAGCGTGCCGATACCGCCCGCTACAAAATCTCCCCAGGCAAGCGCCGCGCCCATCGCCGCGCCAGGCTTGGGTTCCCATTTAAGGTCCACGGGGTCGGCGCCGCCGGCGGACGAGCCGAGCGGGAGAACGCGCAGGCCGAGTTTATTTTCCAGGCGTTTCGCGTAACGGTCGCTGATCCCGTCCACCGTCAGCGGCATCATTTTTTTCTCCAGCTTCTCGCCTGAAACTATCTCAGTGCTGTCGTCCGAAAGCGGCTCTGCGCCGCCGGAGGCGATTTGGCCGCCTGGTGCTGGCTCTTTTTTGTCCGCGCTTGCGGGATGTTCATCAGCAACTTTCGGAATCTCAAACCAGGGCAGTTTTTCTGGCCAATCCATAGCCTTTGCCATCTCTTCGATCGGGGTGACAAGGCCAAGGTTGTTATCGGCGAAGGACCATCCGTAGCCGATCGCCCCGATGAGCCTGCCGCCGACATAGACGGGAGAGCCGCTCATGCCCGAGGCGATGCCGCCGTTTTCCCGCACGTATTTATCTTCGACCCGGATGAGGATAAGGTTTTTCGGAGGCGTCTTTTTAGGCAAAATCCCCAGCACCGTGACCTTGAAGGAGGTTATTTTCGTGCCGGAGAGAACTGTTCTGGCGTAGCCCTCCATGCCGGGCTTTATCTCCGCAAGCGGCAGCACCGGGTCGCTCGGCACAAATTTATAGCCCGCCTTTGCCGCCCCCGTACAAAGAAGGGCTGCGGCAGCCGCCAACATTATGATAGTTGTGATTTTTCTCATTTTGTCCTCCACTGACGCTATTTTTCGTTTTTGAGGAATCTCAGATAGGACATGATCAGCTCGTCGATCGCGCCGTCAAGCACCGCCTCCACGTTTCCGATTTCGCAGCCCGAGCGGTGGTCCTTTACGAGCTGAAAGGGCTGGAGCGTGTAGGAACGTATTTGGCTGCCCCACGCGATGCTCCGTTTTTCTCCCTGGATGCTGTCAAGCTGTTCCTGACGCTCGCGCAGCGTCCGTTCGAATAACTTTGAACGGAGCACCTGCATCGCCGTCGCCCGGTTCATGTGCTGGGAGCGTTCGGTCTGACAGCTGACGATGATGCCGGAGGGGATGTGCGTTATGCGCACGGCGGAGTCGGTCATATTGACATACTGGCCGCCCGCACCGCTTGAACGGAAGGTGTCCATCTTCAAGTCTTCAGGTCGTATCTCGTTCTCGACGCTCTCCGGCAGCACCGGCATTACCTCGACAGAGGCAAAGCTGGTGTGACGGCGCTTTGCCGAATCGAAAGGGGAAATGCGCACGAGCCGGTGAACGCCCTGTTCTCCTTTGAGGTAGCCGTAGGCGTAATCTCCCGATACGGAGAACGTCACGCTCTTTATTCCCGCCTCCTGATCCGGCAGCTCGTCTATCAGCTTCACCATGTAGTGGTGGTCCTCAGCCCAGCGCATATACATGCGGTAGAGCATCTGCGCCCAATCCTGCGAATCAAGGCCGCCGGCTCCGGCGTGTACGGTCATGATCGCGTCGCTGGCGTCATAATCGCCGTCGAGAAGGATCAGTATCTGGTAGTCTTCAATGACCTTTGTCAGCTTCGCGGCGCGGGAGTAAAATTCTCTTTCCAGCTCCGCGTCCCCCGCCTCCGCCAGGATTTCGGCGAGCGCCTCGATCTCCGCAAGCTCGCCTTCCATCTCCGCGGCCTTGTCGAGCCGCGCCTGGCAGCGCGAAAACTCGCGGGAGACCTCCTGCGCTTCCGGCGAGCCCCAGAAGTTTTCTTTTTCCGTCGTATTGTGCAGCTCTTTTAATTTTGCCTCGATGGAAGGCAGGTCAAAGACTTTCACGCAGCTCATCAAACGATGAACGCAGGTCCGTCATGACGGTCGATATGGGAAGTACTACCATCAATAACCCCTCCTGGAAATACGAATCAGCTTTTATTATAACCGCAAAAGAACAAAATCGTATATAATTTTACCGAACTCGAACGGGGGAAGTGACAAAATGACAAAACCAAATGAAGAGGCGAACAGCCGCGCAAGGGTCTTTGAAATACTGATGGGAACCCCCGGAGAGATCGTCTCCAGCTCGCAGCTTACGCAAAGGCTATCCTTATCGCGCCAGGCGGTCTTTAAGGCGGTCTGCGCCCTCAAGGACGAGGGCGTCCCTATTGGATCGATACCGCAGAAGGGTTACCGGCTGGAGGCGCTCGACGGGCTCCAGCGGCTAAGCCCGACGATGATAGAATTTTTCTTGAAGGCCAATCCCCTCTTTACCAAATGCCTCTATATGAAGGAGACGGATTCGACCCAGAAGGTGATAAAAAAACTCGCCCTCCAGGAGGCCGAAGCCGGCGTCGTGGCGCTGACGGAGCGCCAGAGCGAGGGACGCGGCCGGCGCGGAAGGAGCTGGCAGAGCCCTGGAGAGAAAAACCTGATGTTCTCTATGCTTCTGCGTCCGGCATTGAAACCAGGTGAAGTGCAGCTGCTTAATCTCGCCGCCGGACTGGCCGTCAAGGAAACGCTTACGAGACTTTGCGGCATCCCCGCGGAGCTCAAATGGCCGAACGACATCCTCTGTCGCGGCAAAAAGCTCTGCGGCATCTTAAGCGAGGCTTCCGGCGAACCGGATCGCATATATTACGCGGTCACCGGCATCGGCATCAACATCAATATGGATGCCGCGGACATTCCCGGTGAGATATCCGGCGTCGCCACCTCCGTATACATCGAAAGCGGCAGACAATTTGCGCGATGGAGGCTTTTGATCGCCTTTCTGGAACGCTTCGCCACGCTTATGGGGCTTTTGACCGCCAAAGACGGCGCGGCAAGATTACTCGCGCTCTACAGAACGGCCTGTGATACAATCGGAAAAGAGATCCGCGTGCTGCAGGACGAAGAAAGCATCAACGGCCGGGCGACCGACGTCACACAGGAGGGAGCGCTCGTCGTATTGACCGCCGGCGGAGAGAAAGTATTTGCCGCCGCAGATGTCCATCATCTGCGGATGGCATAGACATAGGGAGTGAAGACGGATGAGGCTCACAGAACGCGCCCGCACAAGCGGCTGAGCGGCTAAGATAGCTCCGGCGGAGCTTGACAAAATATTAAAAGATCTGCCCGTGTTTCGTTCCGAAGAACTGCTAGCCTCCTGGAACCACGGGGAGGATGCCGCGCTTTGGAAGATGACCGACGAGCGGATTGGAATACTGACGGTCGATTTTATCACCCCAGTGGTAGACGATCCCCGAAGATTCGGCGAGATCGCGGCGGCAAACTCGCTGAGCGACGTTTACGCGATGGGAGGCCGGCCGGTGGTCGCGCTGAACGTCGTCTGTTTCCCAACCTCCTGCGAACCGCTCTTTATGCTTCAAGAGATATTGGAAGGCGGCGCGCGCAAGATGATAGAGGCGCGGGCGATGCTGGCCGGCGGTCACAGCGTGCAGGATGAGGAACCCAAGTACGGACTCGTCGTCTTCGGCGAGGTCGAAAGCGACGAGATGTGGACCGTCGGCAGCGCTAAAGAGGGAGATTCGCTCATCCTCACAAAGCCGATTGGCACGGGAATCGCCGTGACCGCAATCAAAGCAGGGCTCTTTTCGCCGGAAGACACGGAGGCGGCGGCGCTGAACATGGCAAAGCTCAACGCCGTACCGCAGCTGCTGCCGAAAAGACTGCGCCGGGCGGTAAACGCATGCACGGACCTGACGGGCTTCGGCCTCGCGAGCCACGCCCTCGACCTTGCTTCGGAGGGGACGTCGTTGACGATAGACTGCGCGAAGATCCCGCTTCTTCCGGGAATAGCAGGGATGGCCGATATGGGGCTGATACCGGCGGGAGCCTACGAGAACCGGAAATACGCCGGCGATAAGGTTGTCAACGAATCTTCTCTGGGGCGGTTCGCCGAGGATATCGTCTTTGACCCGCAGACCTCCGGCGGCCTCTTATTCGCCGTCCCGCCGCGCGAAGCGGAGGAAATCATAGGCATACTTACAGAAAACGGTTTTCCTGAATCGGCGGAGATCGGAAGATTTGTAAAGGGAGAGGAAAAACTGCTGCTTAAATAGGGGCGGCAAAAATAAAAGGGTGAGCTGACTTTCACATCTGTCAGCTCACCCTTTTTAGATGCGGCCCTCTCATTGTCCTGTGTTAGGCGATAATGTACGCAAGCGCTGAAACGACGCAGGCCGCTCCGGCTAGCCCAAGCATCAGCAGGTTATTTATCCTTCCCGCCTTTTTCTTATCCTCGGCGCTGTAATCGGCGTAGCCATAGTTCGTAAAAAGGCTCTCTCTGCCGTCCGTATCGTACCATTTTTTGAGGTAAACTGGCGTTCTGAGTGTATTTTTCATCTCTGCATCCTCCTAAATCCGTTATTTTTTATATCTTCGTGCCGCTCTTTCTTTGTGGTTTTATTTTCGCAGAACCATTCCTTTTCATCCATAGAGAGTAAAAAGAACTTTGGCGTCTTTACTAAAAAAAACGAAAACAATTAGTCTTCCCGCTTCAGTTTTGGTATAATCGCATAAAGGCGCTATCTAATGGGACTGCCGAAAATCAGAATGCCGCATAATCGGCTCTGATTTTGTTCGCTGAATGAAGTAGGTAAATCGTTAGTTTTTTAGTTTGGGACGGGAGATGAATAATGCGCGAGAAACAGATATCGCTCGACGAAACGGATTGGAAGATACTTGACGCCTTGCAGGAAAACGCCCGCGCCACCTTCACCGAGATAGGGCAGTTTGTCGGCCTGACCGCTCCCGCAGTCAGGGAACGGATCAGACGCATGGAGGACGAAGAGCTGATCGTGGGATACAGGCCGGTCATCAATTACAATGTGCTTGGGCGGCCGCTGCGCGCGCTGATATCCCTAAAATTTAAGAGCGGTTCGCGCGCCGCCGAACGCGCTGAGTTCTCGCACCTAGAGCTCTTCAAAGACATCCCCGGAGTGCTGAAATCGTGGCTTGTAACCGGCGATACGGAATGCGTGCTGGAAGCGGCCGCCGCGACGATGAAAGAGCTCGACGCGATACTGGTGGAGCTTAACCGCCTCGGCTTTCTGACGGCGACGTACATGATACTTGAAGACACGGGCGAGAGAAACTGCAGCAAACTCTGAAAGCCGTGCCAGCCGGCTTCCGCTGCGCAAGGCGGCTGCGGCAATAGGCAGACTAAGAGCAGGGGGTTCGCCGCTTAGTGCGGCGCGCCCTGCTCTTTTATTTTACCTTTTCCGGCCCTCCGCTAACCGAGCCTGTTCGCCCGTGAACAGAGCCATATAGAAATTACCAGGAAGACCATGTTTGCCGTCCAGGCGGCGACAAGGGGCGGAAGCGTGCCGCTCTCCCCAAGAGCTCTGCTGAACGACATGATCACGTAGTAGACAAAAATGATGACGACGCTGTAACCAAATCCAACGCTAGAACTGGAACGCTGCGGCCTGCTGCCGAGCGCGGCGCCGAGCATCGCGAATATCAGGCAGGCCCAGGGAACGGCGATCCTCA
>CAKSWL010000069.1 GCA_934511335.1 uncultured Cloacibacillus sp.
GCTGCCGAGATCCGTGCCGTTCCAGTACAGGCGGCTGGGGTCGCTGACCGCGGAGAGCCCCTTTTCGGACATCTCAAAGATCCCCAGCTCCTCCGTGCTGCCGTAGCGGTTCTTTTCCGCGCGCAGCAATCGGTTGGGTGAGTTCTGTTCGCCGGAAAAAAGCAGCACGACGTCCACAAGATGCTCGAGCAGCTTAGGCCCCGCGATCTGCCCCTGCTTCGTGATGTGTCCGACGAGCACAGTCGGGATGCTGCAGCGCTTCGCCGTCTCGACGGCCATCGCGGCGACGCCCTTGACCTGATTGGGCGATCCCGCCCAGCCGCTTTCGCTGTCGGTGCGGAAGGCCTGCACGCTGTCTATCACCATAAAAGCGTAGCCGTCTCTCTCCGCTGCCGCAAGCGACGCGGGAAGGTCGCTTTCGCAGAGCAGGTCCAGCCCCCGCGTCATCAGCCCAAGCCGCCGTCCGCGCAGCGCAAGCTGCCCGGAAGATTCCTCACCAGAAATATAGAGCACCGATTTTCCCTGCTTCGCCATCGCGGCACAGACTTGCAGCAGCAGCGTCGATTTTCCCACCCCCGGCTCGCCGCCGAGCAGCGTGACGCCGCCCTGTACCCAGCCGCCGCCAAGCACGCGGTCCAGCTCTTCGATGCCGGATGGGATGCGCTCCTGTTCTTCGACCTCCAGGCCGGAGATGGGAACGGCGGTCTTTGCTGCCGCCGCCAGCCCGCTTTTGGCGGTCTGTATCGGGGCATCCTCCTCCATCGTGCCCCACGAACCGCATTTCGGGCAGCGTCCGATCATCGTCGTACTCCAGTAGCCGCACTCGGAACACCGGTAACTGCTTATCTCTTTTTTTGCCATTTTTATATCAACCCCACGGCCATGAAATGCGCCGTCCGTCCTCTCCGCGCAGCGCTTTTTTTATCTCCTCGAAGGTCGGCTCCTCCAGCATCATCTTCGTGCAGTTGGCGCGCGACATCGTATCAAGCGAATGGGAGTCGGACGATCTGATGAACGTGCGCTCCGGATATTGTTCACGCCACATCTGCGCCTCGCCGCAGTTGAGACGGCGGGAAAGTTCAAAGGCGTCGGCGGGATAATCCGCGGGCATCGGCCCCAGCGCCGCCGGATAGGAGAAGGCTGGACGGTCCACATGGGCGAGTATCGCCAGGCAGCCGACCTCTTTCGTCTTGGCGACGATCTGGTCCACTTCGTAGCCCGCGCCCTGTATGAGAAGAATCTCCTCCTCTTTTACGATCTCGTTGTCCGCGTCGACGACGATCTGATAGCCGAAATGCTCGACGTCGTTCGGAATCGGCCGGATACGTTTCCAAAGCCACTCCTTGTACGCATAGGCCGTCCCGTAATCCGGGAAGACGCATAATATGTGGATATCTTCCGCGCTCTGCGTCTCAATGCATGGAAGCACGACGGGAAAACCTGCCGCGGCGTCATGGACGCCGGGAAAGTTTTCGCAGGTATTGTGGTCGGCGACGCCGATAATGTCCAGCCCCGCCTCGCGCGCCTGGGCGACGATCTCCGGCGCTCCCATCTCAAGCTCTCCGCAGGGAGAGAGCAGCGTATGTATATGAAGGTCCACCCAGAAGGGCTTCAGCAAGGTTTTATCCCTTCACTCCCAGCGCGCTGAGCTTCGCGCAAACCTCATAAAGACTCTCGGAAACGGAGAGTACCGCAATGTTTTCGGCGCGGCAGCGCTCGATGAGGTCGTTCGGGGCCTTACGTCCCGCGGCGATAACGATCATCGGCAGATCTTTCAGCACCGCGACGGCGGCGACATTAAGATGCGCCTGTATCGTCACCCAGACGGAACCCTCTTGGGCGGCCCCCATGATAAAGCTCAGCAGGTCACCGGCTATCGCCCCCGTGACCTCGCGGCCGCCGTCTCCCGGGCACTGCAGCTCGCCGCCGAGCGCCGCGCGGATGTCATCTATCGTCAATTTGCTCCACCCTTTCTTTTCAGAGTCTGAGGCTGTGATTCAGAAAGAACCACGATCTTGTTCGCCAGCGAGGCGATACCTTCGCGAAGTTTGAAGATACAGTCGGTTACCGAGCCATGGCCGCGCACGATCTCCTCCGCCATCGCCTGGCAGGAGGGACGCCCGCAGGAGCCGCAGTCGATGTGCGGCAGCCCCGAATATATCTCCTTCATCTGCTGGAGCTTCACCATTGCGTCCGCCACGTTGTCGGAGAGCGGCAGGCGCGGGCGCGGCAAGTACTCCTTCGTGATAGACCAGAAGTCCATCGCGTAGAGCTCTTCGACGCGCCGCAGATCTTTGGGAGTGATCTCCCAGTTAGTCTTCATATTGTTAAGTCTGAGATTGGCGAGAAAACGAGAGTCGGCCGTACCGATGCCGCCGACACAGCCGGTGTCGCAGACGCGGCATTCAATGAAGTCAACCGAGCGCAGCCTGCCGAGCTCGAGCTCCTGCAGGACGTCGACCGTGTTCCTCATGCCGGAGACGGCGAGCGCCGTCAATTTTCTTTCGGAGAAGGACTGGATATGACGGGCCTCGCCGCCGCGCCGGGCCCACTGGACCCAGCGGTTGTTGCGTTCCTTCAGGGGCTGCCCGGCGGCGGCGGAGACGTTGCTCGCCATGATGCTGCGCGCCACCCGGCGCACCGTGACCGCGTGGTTTATCGGCGAGCGTTCCCGCCCCTGCGGCTCTCTGATCATCGTGATCTTTGACGAGCAGGGAGCGAGCAGCGTCACGGGAACGCTGCTGTTCGTCCTCATCCGCCAGAGGTCCGCCCCCAGTTCAAGCGGAGAGCAGACATGGACGACCCGCGAAAGAAGCTCGGGGAAACGCAACTGTATCAGCCTCAGCACGGAGGGGCAGTAGCATGATATTAGGGGGAGCGAGGAGGCGGGCGTCCGCGCGATCATCTGGGCGCTCGCGTAGGCGTACAAGTCAAAGGCCTCTTCCACCTCGTCTATAAGGACGTTGAAATCAAGAGAATAGAGCACCTCTTCAAGCTGGGAGGGGTTCATATAATGGCTGAACTGAGAAAAAAATACCGGGTCGGGCACCAGAGAGACTCGGGAGGATTCCTTTATGCGGTTCCAATCGTCCTCCTCGATGCCGAGCGCCTGTCGATGACAGGAGCGCAGACATTCGCCGCAGTCGATACAGAGCTCGCTCATGATGCTGATCTCCCCGTCAACGATCCTGATAGCCTCGGCGGGGCAGACCCTGATGCAGTTCACGCATCCCTGGCATGCCTCTCTGGAAATCTTGACGCTGTGAAGCATTGGCACTCACCCCTTTGCTTTAATTTTTATTGAAAAACACCGTGCAGTTGAGCGTGGTCCCCCTGCCGACCTCCGACTCGATGCCGAATAGGTCGCAGTTGCGTTTTATGTTCGGCAGGCCCATGCCCGCGCCAAAACCCATTTCGCGTGCTTGCTCCGTCGCGGTGCTGTAGCCTTCGGTCATCGCCTTTTGGATATCCGCGATGCCGGGGCCCTCATCCTTTACCACCAAATCCACACGATCCTCGGAAATAAGCGCCTGAAGCATGCCGCCGCCGGCGTGTATCACGAGGTTGATCTCCGCCTCATAGGTGATGATCGCGACCCGCCGGCAGACGCCGGAATCTATTCCTAACATCTTGAGGGTGTTTTTTATGTTGTTGGAGGCCGCGCCGGCGACCATAAAATCATTCCCCTCAATTCTGTATTCAAGACAGATAGGGGCCCCCATGCCTTACATCTCCTGAATCTGTATGCTCGGTTTCATACCCTTTGCGAAAAGAATGCCGCAGGCTTCAAACATACTGTATTTTGTGAGAAGGATAGGGATCCCGTTGTCTTTCGCCAGCTGAACGGTTTCTTCGAGCGGGACCTTGCCGCGGACAAATACGATGGCGGGGATGTCTAGCATCTGCGCGGTGCGGACTATCTGAACATTAGTCAGTCCCGTCAGAAGGAGCGAGCCCGGCGTGCAGAAGGCAAGCACGTCGCTCATAAGATCACAGGCGTAGGCGTTATTCACCACAATACTGTTGAGATCATCCGATGTTGAGATATTGTTAGCATCAAGAAATGATGCCAGCTCTTGCAAAGTCATTTTCTCTGCCCCCTGAAAACTTTATTTGTATGCTATTGAGGTACGACAAACTCATTGTGTAAAGAATAACAAAGAGAGTGGAGAAAAACAAGTGCGCAGAGCCGTTACTATTTACAATAAATGTTGTAATATATGGGCGAAACCTAACGGGAAGTGATTTTTTATGTTTTTGTTCTATCTTGCTGCCTTCGTTCTGTTAGCGGTATTCGTCGGGACCGGCATCGTCGTCGGGAGCGGCGGCAAAAGAGATTACAGTCTGGGAGGGAGGAAGGCCAAAGCGGCGGGCGTGACGGGCATCCTGCTCGGGGCGCTGGTCGGCGGGGCCTCTACGGTGGGGACCGTCCAGATGGCCTACAGCTACGGCTTGACGGCCTGGTGGTTCACCCTCGGCGGCGGCATCGGCTGTCTGCTCCTCGGGCTGCGCTTCGCGGCGCCGCTGCGCCGCTCGGAAGTCACAACGATCGCCGATTATCTAGAAAGAAGCTACGGCGTCCGCGGTGCGGCGATCGCCCTCACCGCCACCATCTCCTCCTCGATCGGCACCTTCATCTCCATCTGCGCCCAGTTCCTCTCCTGCATCGCGCTGATACGCGGCGTGCTCCCCCTTCCCGCGTGGGCGGCCGCCCTCATCGCCGCGCTCTCGATCTGGGGATTTATCGCCGCGGGCGGGATGAAGAGCTTCTCCACGCTCGGCACGGCCAAAATATTCATCCTCTATATCGTGCTCGTGCTCTGCGCGGGGGCCGCTTACTATCACAGCGACGGCTTCGCCGCCACGGCAAAGACCCTCGGCTTTCGCCCGTGGTTCAATATCTTCGGCCGCGGCTTCGTCCCTGAACTAGGATACCTCGCCTCCATGATCGTCGGCGTCTTTACGACGCAAATCTACATACAGTCGCTCGCGGCGGCCAAAGACGCGGCTGCGGCCCGCGCCGGCGCTTTCGCCTCCGCGGCTCTGATGCCGCCGATGGGCCTTTTGGGGAGCTGGATCGGGCTATCTGTGCGCGCGCGGGGTGTGGAAATCGCCCCCGACAAAGCTCTCTCGTGGTTCATCATGGACTCCTTCCCGCCGCTCTTAGGCGGCCTGATCTGGGGCGGCATCCTCATCACCGTCGTCGGCTGCGCGGCGGGGCTCATTCTCGGCATCGCCACTAACATCACGAAAAATTTTATTCCGAAAAAAATCGCCGCGCGGTATGCCTCTCAAGACGGTTCGCTCCAGCAGGCGCTCGTGGCCTTGATGATCCTGGCCGCCGCGCTCTCCGGCATCGGCGGCTCCGGCTCGATGATCCTTGAATGGAGCTTCATGAGCATGGGGCTGCGCGGCGCGGGCACCTTCTTCCCATTCGTGCTGGCGGTGCTCGGCCCCGGGCGCCTCTCGCCGTCGTGGGCTCTTGCCTCCAGCGTGGGGGGCCTCGCGGGAATGCTTCTGTGGGCGATGTCTGGGATGCCGCAGGATCCGCTGTTTGCGGGGCTTGCCGTCTCGGCCCTCTGCGTGGCGGCGGGCATGCTTAGCGGCAGGGGCAAAGCCTATCTTTAAGAAATTTTATTCTCTGTGGTCTCTGCCCCAGCGGCAGAGGGCGTCCATGATCGGAAGCAGCGAAAGCCCCTTCTCGGTAAGCGAATACTCCACCTTGGGCGGCACCTGCGGATACTCGCGCCGCGCG
The DNA here is from genome assembly GCA_934511335.1 of uncultured Cloacibacillus sp. Lineage (GTDB taxonomy): Bacteria > Synergistota > Synergistia > Synergistales > Synergistaceae > Cloacibacillus. Next base: position 5,756 of record CAKSWL010000069.1, read on the forward strand.
ACGATGCCGGAGGCGGAGAGCTCTTTCAGCGCCAGACTCAGCGCCCGGTAAGAGACGCCGCCCATCTGCCGGTGCAGTTCGTTGAAACGTATATTGTTATCGTTCTGCGCGATCAGGTAAATGATTATCATCTTATGCTTTCCGCCGATAAGGGAGAGGGTATAGCCGAAATAGGTGTCTTTGAGCGCCTCCCCCGGTTCGATACAATTCCTATTTACATCCATTGGCACTCACCTTTTATATAGTTACTGAAAAAATATTGCGCTCTTGTATTTACCTATCAAATTATATAGACTTTTAACAAAAGAGACAAAGTATAAATAATCTTTAGGAGGAATCAACAATGGGAGAGAAAAAAATACTGACGATGCTGCTGGGGAGCCCGAGAAAAAACGGCAACTCCGAGACGCTGGCTGACGCCCTCGCCGCCGGTGCGGCGGAAAAGGGCTATGAGGTGAGGAAGGCCCGCCTGGCCGGAATGACGCTCAAGGGATGCCTGGACTGCCGCCGCTGCTGGAGCGCGGGAAGCCCCTGCGTTCAGCGCGACGAGATGGACAAAGTCTACGAAGACCTCGAGGCGGCCGACGTTATCGCCTGCGTCTCGCCGCTTTATTATTTCTCCTGGTCGGCGCAAATCAAGCCGGTCTTCGACCGGCTGCTGCCATTCAGCGCCAAAGACGCCCCCCGAAAACTGAATGACAAGAAAGCCGTGCTGATCTCGTCGGCGGGAGACGACGAGGCGGAGGTATTCGACGGCCTGCGGGCGACATACCGCCTGACGGTCGGCTACCTTGGCTGGGAAAATGCCGGCGAAATCTGCGCCCACGGGATATACACGCGCGGCGAGATGACGGAAAAAGGCGCCGCCTGGCTGGACGCCGCGAAGGAGCTCGGCGGGAAACTGTAAATATCCAAAAAGGCAGGGCCGGCTCACGCTAACGACGGCGGAGCCGGCCCTGCCTTTATGCGCGGACGTCGGGCCGCGCAATCGCGCCTCTAGCGCTTATAGCCGATAATATCTCTGAGCAGCATCCTGCGCCAGGCCTGCCCCTCGCCCCCCTCGACGCCCTTCGTCGCAAAGCCGTCGATCACGCCCATCACGCCGCGTCCTTGTTCGCTCTCGGCGACCAGCAGCTGCAGCGGGTTCGCCGTCGCGGCGAAGATACGGCAGACCTCCTGCGTATCCTTTATCCTGTTCAGCACGTTGATGGGATAACCCTTGCGCATCATGATGACGAATACATGCCCCGCATTTATCTTCTTCGCGTTTTCCACCGCCGCCTGCTCCATCTCGGCATTGTTGCCGTCATGACGGATGAGGCAGTCGCCGGACGCCTCGCAGAAGGCGATGCCGAACTCCAGACAGGGGGCGGCGGTCACCATCGCCTCATAAAGATCTTCCACCGTCTTTATAAAATGGCTCTGGCCGACGATGACGTTCGCGTCTTCAGGGATATCTACCTGCACGATACCTATATTTAAATTCTCCGCCATAAAAAACACCTCCGGAAATATTTTTGCTGCCTCTTAGTATAGCATCTCTCCATAAAAAAACGGCAGCCCCATCGCTGAGACCGCCGCACGGTGACATTTTGTCCGCTTACTTCTTTTTGAGCTCCGCGATCACCGCGTCCGTGATATCGGTGCCGCCGTAGAAGACCGCCTCTTTATCGACGACGACGGTGAGCTTCTTCTGGTTCGCCACGGTCCTGATAGCGAGGTTGATCTCCTTGAAGAGCGGCTCCATGAGCTTCTGTTCTTCCTTGGCAAGCTCCTGGCGCTTCGACTGATAGATCTGAGCCTTCTTCTTATCGTCTGATTCCTTGTCTATCGCCGTCTGGGCCTCCTTCTGCTTGCTCTCGGTGATCTCCTTAAGCTGCTTCTGGACCTGCTCAAACTTGGGATGCTGGAACATGATCTTCTGTGTGCTTATCGTACCGATCACATCGGCCGCCAAAGCCGCGCCCGCCATAAAAAGGGCGGCCGCCACAGCTAAAATCGATACTGAAACTGTCTTTTTTGAAACCATTGAATTTCCTCCTCTTGTTCGCAGGGGTATTTTTTCATAACCTCTGACTGCCTGACCAAAGTATTTTACATTGTTTTACCCATAAAGTCCACGCTTATTCTATTAAATACCACGCGACGGTCGGGGCCCGCCCGTGACGCGAATGGCGCAGCTGATCAGCGGCTCCTAAATATCAATGGGGCCGGCACTGCGCGCGTAAACCCGCGCATCTTTCGGGGAAAATAATCCGTTTTGTGAAGTTGCACAAGAGAGGCGGTTGTGTTATTTATCTATATAATAAAATGTGGTAGAAATATAGGGTAATACCAGCCAGATAAAATCTGGGGAGGAAATAAATATTATGGAATGCCTGGCGACATTTGATACGACCCATATGGCCCTTTTCTTCGAAAAGGCCTGTCGCGCGGAGGGGCTCAGCGTAAAGATCGTCCCCGTGCCGCGCCAGCTCTCCGCAAGCTGCGGCCTCGCCTGCAGCTATCCCTGCGGCGAGCTCGACCATATAAAGATGATCGCGGAGGAAAAGGCGATAGACGTCGCCGAGTATCACGAACTGGCCTCGTGAGGCGCCCGCAGCTTTCGCCTGCGGCGCGTATGACCTGGGGCGCGGCCTCCGCGCCTTTACTCGTCGTCCTCCGGCGGCTCTTCTCCTTTGAAATATTTATGCCAGAAGAGCCAGCCCAGAAAACGCCAAAGGAGATAACCGCCGCAGACCACGGCGATCGATATCCAGAAGAGGACGCCGAAGTCCATCCCCGCTCCGCGAAGCGCCGCCATGCCGCTTTGGCGGGTCTGCGCGCTGCCGGGGCCGAAAAATTTCCAGGCCCAGACCATCATCATCACGACGGCAACCGCCGTCAGTATCCTGTTTATCATTTTGCGCGCTGGGTCGCCGTTCATCATCTATCTCCTCTCTATAAGCTTCGCTTTGATCCGCTCCAGGTAAAAACGCGCGATGCGGTGCAGAGAAATGCTGTCGAAACGGCGCACCAGCCGCTCGCCGCCCTCCGTCTTTTTGATGACGAAGGTGCGCGACTTCGGAGAAAGCAGCACCTGTGTAGGATAGAGGCTCCGATGGCCGACGACAAGGTATGACGCCGCACAGGCGGCGCCGGCGAAGGCCGCAATATGTGCGCCGAAGAGTTCCATCGCGAGGATCGTGCCGGATATCGGCGTATTCGTCGAGGCGGCGAGCACGGCGCTGACGCCGAGCGCGGCGCAGAAGGAGGGGTCAAGGCCGAATATCGCCGCAAAGAGCAGGCCGGAGGAGGCTCCCACGAAAAGCGTCGGCGTTATTTCTCCGCCGCAGCCGCCCGCCGAAAGGGTGATGCCCATTGCGGCGATTTTTACGATGAATCCCAGCGGAAGATTCCGCTCCCCCATGACCATCGACTGTATCACATCGCTTCCCAGGCCGAGAAAGTCGCCGCCGAAGAGGACTCCCGTGGCAAGGAGCAGCACGGCTCCGCCTACGGGACGCTTCCAGCCCGTTATCCGATAGTAGACGAATAATTTATTGACAAAATGGATGCCTTCGATATTTATGATCGCGACCAGGCCGAAAAACACTCCCGCGACGAGAACCACGGCGAGCGCCCCAGGGC
>CAKSWL010000070.1 GCA_934511335.1 uncultured Cloacibacillus sp.
GTATCTATCTGGGCTGGCTCGGTTTTCCGATTCCGGCGGGGGAGGGCTCGGTGCTTGGCGATATCGGCGAGCTTTTTGCCGACATCGGCGACGAACAGAGCATCGAACAGAGCCTTTCGACTTTCAGCGCGCACATCACCCATGTCACGGAAATATTGAATCAGGTGACGCCGCGCTCCGTCGTCATGCTGGACGAGCTGGGGGCGGGCACCGACCCTGAAGAAGGGGCGGCGCTCGGCATCGCGTTGCTCGACTGGCTGCGGGAGCAGAAAGCGCTTGTGCTTGCGACGACGCACCACAACCCGATAAAGCGCTTCGCCCTGACGACGGAGGATATCGAGACGGCGAGCGTCGAGTTTGACAACGCGACGCTTTCGCCGACCTACAGGATCCTAATCGGCATACCGGGGCGCAGCAACGCGCTGCTCATCGCCGGCAAGCTCGGCATGCGCCGTGCGGTCATTGAAAGGGCGGAGCGGGCGATCAACGGCCGTGAGATATCGATGGAGGACCTCATCGGCGAGCTTCACGAGAAGCGCGCCGCGCTTGAACGCGAGGCGGCCGCCGTCGAATCGTCGCGCAGGAAGCTCTCCGCGCTCGAGAAGGATTACGAAGCGAAGATCAAGGCGATCGAGGAGAAGCGCGACACGCTTATCGCGAACGCCGATAAGAAGGCGATGTCGATCGTCCGCAACGCCGAAGATTCGGCACGCGCCCTGATCAAGAACATGGAACGATCGCAGGCGGAGTCACAGGCGCGCCGCGAGCTCGAGAAGAAACGCAGCCACTTTCAGAAGATAGAGGAATCGGCGATCAAGCGTGAAGAGAAGAAGACGAGCGCCGAATCGGTCGCGGCGACGAGCCACGAGCTGAAGGCGGGGGATACGGTGCAGGTGATCGGCACCAGCAAGAGCGCCACGGTGATCGAGGTCAAGGGCAAGAAAGCCCGCGTGCAGGCCGGCATCGCGGAGATAGAGGTGCCGCTTACGAAGCTCAAGGTCATCACGCGCAAGGCTCCCGACAAGACGCCCGCGGTACAGATAAAGGTATCTCGCCCCGTGGGCGTGCCCTCGTCGATCATGGTGCGCGGCTTGACGATAGACGAGGCGCTGCCGATGGTGGAACAGTACCTCGATCAGGCCTACTGCGCCGGATACGACACCGTCACCGTGATACACGGGCGCGGGGAGGGCGTCTTGCGCCGCGAGGTGCAGGAGCTCTGCAAGCGCATCCCCTATATTACGGAACATAATCTCGGCGGCCCCGGCGAGGGCGGCTATGGGGTGACGATCGTAAAATTTCGCAGGTGAGGCATCATGAGTATATATGATAATCCCCCCGTCGTCGTAAGAGGCGGCGGCGACCTGGCGACGGGCACGATATACCGGCTTCATAAAGCGGGCTTTCCCGTCCTTGTCCTTGAGACCGGGCAGCCGCTTGCCGTGCGCCGCGCCGTCTCTGTCTGCGAGGCCGTGTATGAGGGGCGGTGGACCGTCGAGGGCATGGAGTGCCGGCTCATCTCCTCTCTCGACGACTTCGACCCCGGCGTGGTCGGCGTTCTGATCGACCCCGGCGGTAAGTCGCTCGCGGAGGTGCGTCCGCGGATACTCATCGACGCGATAATGGCCAAGCGCAATACAGGGACCTCGAGAGAGATGGCGCCGGTGACGATCGCCCTCGGCCCCGGCTTTTGCGCGCCCAGGGACGTCCGTTACGTCATCGAGACGATGCGCGGCCACAGTCTGGGGCGAGTCATCGCAAAGGGAACGGCGATCCCAGATACGAACCTCCCCGGGGTGATAATGGGCTGCGGCATCGAGCGGCTGCTGCGCGCCCCTGCGGAGGGACGTCTGGTCTCCCGCAAAACTATCGGCGACTTGGTCGAGGCGGGCGAAGTCGTCGGCGAGATTGCGGGGGTTCCCGTCCAGGCCGACATTCCCGGCGTGATCCGCGGACTCATCCACCCCTCCGTGGAATGCCGCCAGGGGATGAAGATCGGCGACGTCGACCCGCGCGGCGTCATCGATTACTGTTTTACAATATCGGAAAAATCGCTTGCGGTCGCGGGCGGCGTTATGGAGGCCGTCTCTTATCCAAACCGCTGACAGTGCGGGAAACCCCTCTCAAAAAACCTGTTACGTTCCTGTTACATTTGCTGAACACACCGTTAACGTCTGAAGCCTATACTCCTAATTACAACAACTTAGGAGGAATACAGATGAGAAAATTGGTAACAGCGTTTATTGCACTTGCGGTCCTTTCCGCCGCGACGATGGCGATGGCGGCCCCGATCGTTATGGACGGTTCGACGACGGTCCTTCCCTTCGGGCAGGCGGCGGTCGAGCAGTTTATGAAGGAAAACGCGGGGGTCAAGTTCTCCGTCTCGGGCACCGGTACCGGCAACGGCTTCAAATCGCTTGCCGACGGCAGCGCCCAAATCGCGAACGCCTCGCGTTTCATCAAAGAATCCGAAATCAAGACCTGCATGGATAAGAAGGTCTATCCCGTGCCGTTCGCGGTCGCGCTCGACTGCATCGTTCCCATCGTACATAAAGATAACCCCGTCAAAGGGCTCTCGCGCGCCCAGCTTAAAGATATATACGCCGGCAAAGTGACCAACTGGAAAGAAATAGGCGGCGCCGACGCTCCCATCGTCGTCGTCGGACGCGACACCAGCTCCGGCACCTACGGCACGTGGCAGGAAATGATCATGGACAAGGGCGGAAAGACCCGCGTGACGCCGAAGGCCCAGGTCGCCTCCTCCAGCGGCGCGATGCTCTCTTCGGTAAGCAAAAACAAGAACGCGATCGGCTATGAGGGGATGGGCTACGTCAACAAGACGGTCAAGGGCCTCCAGGTCGACGGAGTCGCCGCCTCATCGGCAACGGCGCGTAACGGAAAATACCCCCTCTCCCGCTGCCTCTATATGTTCACCAACGGCTGGCCCAAGGGCGAAGTGCTCGACTTCCTGATGTTCATGCAGAGCGACGCCGGACAGAAGATCGTCAACAGCGCCGGATTCGTATCGCTCCGCGAGATCAAGAAGTAACTTACATCGCCAACAGGAAGGGACTGACAGCCCATGAACGCACTGACAAAGGCCGCAAGGCCGGAAAAAGGAGAGGCCTTTGGAGGCAGGGGGGACAGGATAATGTCACGCATGGTCTTCTGTGTGGCGGTGACGGGAATCGTAATCCTGGTTTTTATCCTCGGCTTTCTGGTGGCGAATGGGCTGCCGGTCCTTCAAACGGCTTCACTAAAAGAGATTTTCTTTTCAAAAGACTGGTATCCAACAGAGGAACCTCCCGCACTCGGGATGGCGGCGCTTATAGCGGGAACGCTCGCCGCCACCCTTCTGTCAAGCCTCATCGCCATCCCCGCGGCGCTCGCGCTCGCGGTTTTTACCGCGGAGATCGCCCCGCGCAAGCTGAGAAACTTTTTTAAAGTCCTGCTAGAAATGCTGGGCTTTCTGCCCTCAATAGTCCTCGGTTTCATCGGTATGATGCTGATCGCGCCCTGGATGCAGGAACGGCTGAATATCGCAAGCGGGCTCAACCTGCTCAACGCTTCGATACTTTTGGGTTTTTTGATCATCCCGGTGGTCGCCTCGCTCTCGGACGAGGCGCTCGCCGCGGTCCCTCTTGCGCTGAGGGAGGCCTCCTACGCGCTCGGAGCCACAAGGATGGAGACGATACAGAAGGTCGTATTCCCAAGCGCGCTGCCGGGGATAATCGCCTCGGTGCTCCTCGGGGTGATGCGCGCTCTCGGCGAGACGATGGTCGTGCTGATGGCCGCCGGCGGCGCGGCGGTGATCCCCGCTTTTTTCTCGGAGCCGGTGAGGCCGCTGACTTCGACGATCGCCGCCGAGATGGGGGAGACGCCGGTGGGCAGCGCGCACTACTACGCGCTGTTCTTTGCGGGGCTCATCCTGCTGGTAATGACTCTGATGATAAATCTGGCTTCGCTATGCATTGAAAAAAGAGGTGTAAAGAGATGAACCGCACTTTTATGCGCAGGAGCTGCGACCGGCTGATGACGCTCGTCTTCTGCCTCTTCGCGCTGTCGCTCGTGGCGGTGATAGGCGCGGTCGCCGCCTATTTGATAAAAAACGGCGCGGACGTCCTCTCCTGGGAGTTCCTCTCGGAGCCGCCCAAAGACGGCATGCTCGCCGGAGGCATCCTCACGCCGCTGGCGGGGACGATGCAGCTGGTGCTCGTTTCAATGGGCGTAGCGCTTCCCGTCGGCATCATGACGGGGCTCTACTTCGCGGAATACGCTAAAGATACCTGGCTGGTCAGGCTCATGAGGATCTCGATTCGTTCCCTGGCCGGAGTCCCCTCGGTCATCTTCGGCCTCTTCGGCCTCTCGCTCTTCGTCGTCTTCATGCGCTTCGGCTCCTGCCTGCTGTCGGCGGGGCTGACGCTCGCCTGTCTCTCGCTGCCCCTCGTGGTCACGGTAGCCGAACAGGCCTTCCTCGCGGTGCCGCAGGATTACCGTGACGCCTCTTACGCGCTTGGTGCGACGAAATACCAGACGATCATCAGGGTGGTGCTGCCCTCGGCGGCCTCGACGATAATCACGGGAGCCATCCTCGCGGTCGGCCGCGTCGCCGGCGAGACGGCGCCGATAATGTTCACGGGAGCCGCCTACTTTGCGCCTGACATTGCAAAGAGCCTATTCAGCCAGGTAATGGCGCTGCCCTATCATATATATGTCCTGGCCACCTCGGCCACCGACCCGGAGGCGGCGGCGCCGATAGAATATGGCGCCATTTTGGTGCTCATCGGACTTGTAATGGGAACGAGCGCGGTCGGGGTAATAGCGCGCGCGCGTCTTGCGGAAAGGAACGAAAGATAGATGGAATACACATTGGCGGAGAGGGAAAAGCTTGGAGGTGGCGCCGAAAAGATGTCCGTAAAAATATGCGCGCGCGGCGTCGACCTCTACTACGGCGACCGGCGGGTGCTGAAAAACATCACCTTCGACATGGGGGAAAACATGGTCACGGCCTTCATCGGCCCCTCCGGCTGCGGGAAAAGCAGCTATCTCAGATGCCTCAACCGGATGAACGATTTTATCTCGTCGGCGCGCGTAGAGGGTATAATTGAGATCGACGGGGAAAACATCTTAGCGTGTGATACGGACGTCATCGCGCTGCGCCGCCGGGTGGGGATGGTCTTTCAGAAGCCGAACCCCTTCCCGATGTCGATATATGACAATATCGCTTACGGCCCGCGCCTTAACGGCATTAAGGATAAAAGGGAACTTGACGGGATCGTCGAGAAGAGCCTCCAGGGCGCGGCGCTCTGGGACGAGGTGAAGGACAAGCTTAAAAGTTCCGGAACGGGCCTCTCCGGCGGGCAGCAGCAGCGCCTCTGCATCGCGCGCGCCATCGCGACTCAGCCCGACGTCCTGCTGATGGATGAGCCGACGAGCGCCCTGGACCCGATGTCGACGGCGCGCGTTGAAGAACTTATCAGTGAGCTCAAGAAAGACTATACAGTCGTCATAGTCACGCACAACATGCAGCAGGCGGCGCGAATTTCGGACTATACGGCCTTCTTCCTTCTCGGAGACCTGATAGAGTACGACCGGACGGCGAAGATGTTCACCTCGCCGCACGATAAGCGCACGGAAGATTATATATCGGGACGTTTCGGTTAATAGATAAAGGGACTGGGGGATTGCGGCGATGAATACGATAAATACGAGAAAGAGGATAGAGGAGGACCTTTCGCTCCTCAAGGACATGATATACCGCATGAACGGGCTGGCTTCAGAATCGCTTGAAAAGGCGGTCTGGGCGCTTAAGAATCAGGATGCGGAGACGGCCCGGAAGGTCATCGCCGACGGCGACGTCATCGACGAACTCGAAGAGAAGCTCGACGCGGCCTGTATGGAATTTGCGGCGCGCTATCAGCCGCTCGGCGAAGACCTGCGCGTCGTCGTCAGCATCATGCACATCGCGGTCGATCTTGAGCGCATCGGCGATTACGGCGAAAACATCGCGAAGGTGACGCTGTCGCTCTCAAAGCTGCCGCCGCTCAAGCCGCTCATCGACATCCCGCGCATGGTGGAGGTCATCAAAGAGATGCTGCGGCTCGCGATGACGGCGATAGATACCCACGACGGAAAAACTGCGCTTAAAGTTTTCCCGTTGGACGACGAGGTGGACGACCTGGAAAAACAGATAATGCGCGAGCTGCTGCTTCTGATCATGGAAAAACCGGAACGTATCGAACAGTCTTTCAACCTGATGAACGTCTCCAAAACGCTTGAGCGCGCGGGGGACCATGCGACGAACGTCGCGGAGCGCGTCGCCTACATGTACACGGGCCGCCCCGTGAAGGCAAGCAGCTATCGCCGCAGGAAGACGGCCTAAGACGATGGCACAGAAGATACTGGTGGTCGACGACGAAGAGAGCCTTGCGGAATTTGTCTGCCGCGCGCTGAAGCAGCAGGGGTATATGACAGTCTGCGCCTTCGACGGCGACAGCGCGCTCTCTCTCATATACGAAGAACTGCCCGATCTGGTTATTCTAGATCTCATGCTGCCGCTGATGGACGGCTGGGAGATCTGCCGCCGCGTCAAGTCGGACTCGCAGACGAAGCATATACCGATACTGATGCTCACGGCGCGCAGCTCGCCGGAGGACGTGGTGCAGGGGCTGGATCTCGGGGCCGACGATTACATGCGCAAGCCCTTCCCGCTCGACGAGCTGCTCGCGCGCGTCCGCGTGCTCCTGCGGCGCACACGGCAGCAGGTCGACGCCCGCAAGGTTATCGAAAACGGAGGCTTTCGGCTGGATACCGTAGAAAAAGAGGCCTGGCTCCGCGGTTCGCCGATGGATCTGAGCCCTACCGAATACTCGATACTTGAGGTGCTCGCGCGCCGTATGGGACACATCGTATCGCGCGAAGAGCTCCTGCGGCGTATCTGGGGGGCGTCCAACTGCGACACGCGCACCGTCGACGTTCACCTCTCACGCCTGCGCAAGAAGCTGGACGACGGCAAAAAACCGCTGCTCGTGGCGCAGACGCTGCGCGGGCGCGGCTGCCGGCTCATGTGGGAGGAGAAACAGGAATGAATTTTAGCAGACTGGCGCTGAAAAAAAGGATCGTTATCCTGATGACCTCGGCGGTGTTGCTCATCGGCCTTGCCGCCTGGCTGATCCTTTACCGGACGGAACACAGCGACAGCGTCGAATATACCCGCACGATGCTGTCGCGCTACCTGAACCTCATGACCGTATCGGGAGAGCAAAAGGGCGTCGAAGGGATCAGGAAAATCTCCGACATCTGGACCTTGCTCTATCCGGACGGCCGCGTCACCGTCATCAGCCTGATGGGCGATGTGGTGATGGACACCAGAGCCGACGCTTCGCATATGGAAAACCATTATACGCGCGGTGAAGTGACGGAGGCCTTTGAGAGGGGCGAGGGCTCAGAGCTGCGTTACAGCAAAACTCAGGGAGAGTGGCAGATATACATGGCAAGGCGGGTGATCATCCCCGGAAGCCCCGGCGACGCCTACGTCGTGCGGCTCTCATATCCCGTGGCGAAACTTTCCGGCCTGATCAAAAATGTCACCATCCCCTTTATCAGATACTTCTCACTTATTCTGGTGCTGGTGTGGCTTGGAATATATCTCGTGCTGCGGCTGATCATGAATCCGCTCCAATCCCTGAGCCGCGCGGCGGCGCAGATAGCCAGAGGCGAGAAAGCGCGCTTCCCGATAACCAACGACGGCGAGATACAGGCGCTCTCGAATACGCTGAACACAATGCAGGATTCCCTGCAAAAGACGATCCGTGAAGCGCAGGAGCGTAAAGAGGAGCTCGCACAGCTGGTGGGGGCGCTGCCGATAGGCGTCATCCTCATAGACGATGATAAAAAGATCCGTTATATCAACAAAGAGGCCGCCGCGATCTGTGGACGCGGCGAACTGCCCCTCCGCGGCTCCTCGGTAGAGCTGATACTGCCGTCCCACGAGCTGTACCTGATGCTCGACGAGCCCGATATGGGCAAATCCCTGTCCGTCATGCGCGGCGGAACGACGGCGATGCAGGTCGAAGCGACCACGCTGATGCTTCCGCGCGGCAGGCTGATCGTCCTTCAGGACCTTACCGAAAAAGCAAGACTAGAAGAGGTCCGGCGGGACTTCTTCATCGACGCGGGACATGAATTCCAGACGCCGCTTGCGATAATACGCACAGGCCTCGAGCTGCTCAAGAGCTCCCCGCATATGAAGGGGCCGGAACACGCTGAAGACGCGGAGACGATAGAGAGCCTTTTGCGCCAGCAGGAACGGATCAGCGGGCTGGTGGACGACCTGCTGCTGCTTGTGCGCCTCGACGCGGCCCCGATGCGGAAGGACCTTGCCGACGTCGATCTCGCGGAAGTCGCGGGCGAGGTGAAGGACGAAATAGCGTCGCTGCCGCAGATCAAAGACATGGATGTCGAGATAACGGCCCCCGATGGCGGCGCGCACGTGATGGGAGTATACGAAGACCTGCGCCGGGCGCTGCTGAACCTGATGGAAAACGCGCACAAATATATCCAGACGGCAGGCAGCCCCTCCGGGATCATCAGAGTCTCAATCGGCGCGGAGGGCGAAATGTGGCGGCTGACCGTGGACGACAACGGTCCCGGAGTCGCAGAGAACGAAAGGGGATTGATCTTTGAAAGGTTCCGCCGCGGCGACGGCCACCGGGCACGCGGCCGGAAGAAAAGCGGCGGCTACGGCCTCGGCCTCTCGATCTCGCGGAGGATAATCGAGCGGCACGGCGGCACTTTGGAGCTTGGGGAGTCGAAGCTCGGCGGCACAGCCTTCGTGATCAGGCTACCCAAGTAAAATATCGATCACACTCGCGGCCTCGCCGCCGTCGCCCGTAAAGGCGTCGATAAGCAGGGAGCCGCGGATTATGTAGACATGCCACGCAAAATTGAATTCAGCGGCGCGGAAGAGCACCTTCGCAGAGTTGAAGCCGCGCCGCCAGCCGCGCGCCTCCTCCGGGGTCGCCATCATTTCGGCGATGGCGAGCGCCCGGTGTTCGTCGATCTTGGCCGGCAGCTCCCGTGGAACGGAGGGAAAGCTCAGCTCAGGCCAGAGGGTGATATCTTCGTCCGCTATGGACGTCCTGCCGTTAGCGGCGTCCACGACGACCGTCTTTGAT
>CAKSWL010000071.1 GCA_934511335.1 uncultured Cloacibacillus sp.
TCATCTCCCTGCCGATGCTCGCCGCGATCGCTCAGATGTCCTCGCGCTACCCGGACTCTGGAGGGATAGCCGCCTACGCGCGGCAGGCCTTCGGCCCCGGCATGGGGCGGCTGACGGGTTTTCTCATCTTTTCGGCGATGCCAATAGGCCTGCCGCCCACGGCGCTCATCGGGGGCAACTACCTCTGCAGCCTCTTCGGCTGGGGTGCGGGCGCGGCTCACATTGCCGCCGGCGCGCTGATCCTGACGGCCATTATGCTGAACCTGCGCGGGATAGAGCTGTCCGGCAAGAGTCAGCTCGTCATCGTCGGCGCCATCCTTTCGATCCTTATATTCGTCGTATTCTCGTCGCTCTTCGAGATCAGGAGGGCGAACTTCGCCCCCTTCATGCCTCACGGACTAAGCGCCGTAGGGCGCACTATGTCGCTGCTCTTTTTTGCCTTCTTGGGCTGGGAGATGATCGGCCATCTCGCGGAGGAATTCAGGAATCCGCGGCGCGACATTCCGATAAGCCTCGGCGCGGCCTACGCGGTCGTCAACGCCGTATATCTCGCGATCGCGCTGGTCGTGGTGGGCAGCGGCGTCTACAAAAGCGGCAGCCCCAACATCGCGATGGTCTCGCTGATAAAACTGCGCTGGGGAGAACCCGCCGCGGCGCTCGTCGGCCTGCTGGGCTTCGTCATCTGCTACTGCCCCGTCCACACCTACATCGCGGGTTTTTCGCGCCTCTTTTACGCGCAGGCGCGCGAGGGATACTTCCCCAAATGCTTCGGAGAGCTCCACCCTCTCTACAAGACGCCGTTTTGCGCGCTGTGGCTCTTTATCCCGCTCAACCTTTCGCTGCTCTTCCTGAGCTGGGCGCTCTCATGGGATCTCAAACCCCTGCTGGGTATTCCGAGCGCCACCTTCCTGCTTGTCTACGCCATTGGGATGTTCTCCGCGGCGAAGGTGCTGCCGACGAAGAGCGGCAGTCTGTGCGGCCTTCTGTCGGGGTCGCTCTCCTGCGCCGTATTTGCCTTCTCAGGCTGGTATATGCTCTTTCCGCTCGCGGTGGCTGCCTATTTTCTCGTCCGCTACAGGAGCGAGTTTTTTGGGAAGGCGGATCTGCCGCTGCAATAACTGCGCTGAATAAAAAAAGAGCTGGCTGGCCGCACACTTTACCTGCACAGAAACGGCAGACTGATTTCACTCAGCCTGTGCGGACTGCGCTTGATAGGGGATGCGGACGAACATTTTGAGGGCATTATCGCTCAGCCACGTTCAACATCTCTTGCGACAGGATCGAAGGGATTAACAACAAAATCAAGACCTTACGGCGCAAGGGCTATGGCGCCCCAGACGATGATTACCTCTTCCTGGAGCTGTTCGATGTCCGCAGGAAGCTCTGCATCAGAAACCCTTCATGCCACGACTTTTATGATTGACCAGAATATTTCACAAAATAACGGGTGAAATGAAATAAAACGAGCGGCTTGCCCCACTGTCCGCGTAAGGCTGGCAGTCCGGCCGATTCACGCGTTTTTATTCTCGCTCTTTGCTGGCGCTTTTATATCATCGGCGAACGGCGCCGTATACTTGTATCTGTCAAACTCTCCCTCATAGCCGCATTCCCCGCAGCGCGGAGAATTCGTAATCAAAAGCGGATAAAACTCCAAGGCCCCCTCCTCCCCTCCATCAGCGTCTTAGTGCACTTCTTGCAATAATACGCTGGTTCCTCGTCATAAACGGTAGCGGCGTTGATGTAATCAGCTTTTTTCCCCACATTTCGAACATCTGTACTCCGGCGGGATGTTTCTCGCCAGCAGGCGTATCGCGCCGCGCTGTTTCGGCCTCGTCGTCTCGCCTTCGGCAACGAGCTTCAGCTCCGTCGTCGTACCGAAGTCATATCTGTGATAAAAAATTTCTCCTATATCAAGATCAGCAATTATACGTCCCTTGCCCAGGATGTCCGCAGATGTGGAAAATTCGCTCAAATGGCCGCAGCATTCGAGCCATATATTTCTTAAAAATTTATCGAGGGAGGAAAATTTCTTATCGAGCGCTATGTCAAAATATATCCAGTAATCCGGCGCCTCAGCCCTTCGGCCCTTATCAGGCAACACTTCTCGGCGCCAGAGCCGTCGTATTCGGCATGTTTCTCAAGCAGGCGCCTATTCATTGCCCTCTTCCCAATGACATCGCCGCAGACGTAACAGTTTCCTTTGCTCAAATTGCGCATGACACCACATCCTGCTGAAAAATGGTCTCCTGACATGATTATATTACGGCAGTCGTTTTTCACAAAGACAAAAACGCCGGACGATCAGCCGATAAAAAATATAGAGGAAACCCCCTCGAGATTTCCTCTGAGAATAATTTTTCTTATCTTTCCATGTATACGGCATTATTATGGGTTTTCACAGGTTATTACCGCGTATATAAACTTTTTCAGCGATGACGTGTTATTTTTCTTGCCCTCCCTGCATTCTGCCCGGAGTCCACCATTTAGCAGCTAAGGCAGTTACTGTCAAAAGGATAAAGCCAACAGACATCACTAAAGTTGTGATTAATGGCCAATTTCCACCCTTTGACAGAAATAGCGGCGGAAGCACTTGCAACGCAATAGCAATCGGGCGGTTCAACAAATCCGTAATGCCGGTATCCTCTAGTGCCCTAGATTTTTGTTCGGGATCGACGACACGGGTCAGCAAAACGCCTGTCGCAATAACACCGTTTGCACGGCCAAAGTTCATGATGCCTCTTTCAAACCAGTCCTTCGGCGAAGCGTACTTGCTAACCCACAATAGCCATGCAATATTCATAAGCAGGCCAAAAACAAATGTGATGAGCAGGGGCGCCCAATTTGATACAACGGTACTTATTTTCAATGCAGACATTGCAGATACAACAAGAAGATCCGTTGATGCTCCACTAATTCTCTGAATAGTATACCGGTCGACATATTTGTCCGCATGTGTCGCCTTCAGAATGAATTGCATAACATATCCAAAAACCAGTGCAGAAACAAACACCGGGATGTCCAGCCAAGGGACCTTGCTTTTAACAAACAGAGAGAACAGACGCCCGGAAAATGTCGCGATTGCGACAATAGCCAAATGGAAGACTGATGGATCCAACGACATATTAGAAATGGTGATCTTTCCCGCGCTTTTTTGCCTCTCTGGGGGAAATAGCCCTATGCGGATTTCTTGAGGCAGTTCTTTTGGCGATTTTACATAACTTGTGTAGCCTCTGCGCGTGGCCCAGTTAATCATAACCATACCAAAAACTATGCCGAAAACTAATCCTACCGTTGCGGACGCATTGCCTAAGTCAAAGAACTCAGGGTTGCCAAGTTCTCTATACATGCTGCCGACAGCCGCCGCAGTCCCATGGCCGCCATAGAACCCTGTCGCAAGAACAAGGCCGAACCCATTATTCAAGCCCGGCCACAGCTTTTCCAACACAAACAGAGTCAACGCCATGCCGGCAGCATACTGCAACATGAGGATCCCTGTATTCTGATAAAAGTAACCTCCAACACCCTTCATAGCAGCCTTAGTGATAGGCTTATCACCAATTGGCGTGCTTGCAAAGACAACCGCAATCAAGACGCCGGCATATGCGCTAAGTTGCCCCGAAAAAGGCAATAGATTAAGTCCATTAGGTCCCAATGCCAGTCCGATAAAACCGCCAATCAGCCCCGCCGGCATGAGGAGAGTTTGGAAAATTTTAAGCTTTGCTCTCAAAAACTGTCCCACAAGGAGCAGAAGCCCCAAAATCGCAATATCTGACAACAAAGACCATAAATTAAACGCCATAGTTCTCCCTCCTATTTTCTCCGGTCAACCCGCCGCGACCATGCTTATCAACTGAGCAAAAAGCTCACGCCACTTATGCAGCTTCAACCTGCTTCTTTTATTTTTAAGCGCAAGCTGCTTTTCCGATAAACAGCACACGGCAGTTTCTTAGGCAAAAACGCTCTCTCCTTCAACTGTTGTTGAATTTCATTTTATGTACTTATGTCAGAGCGCTACGACCGCCTCCTTTCAGAGTATTACTTGGAAATATGAGCTTAGTAGAGTGCAGGCAGAGCCTTGAATTAGCGGCTTAGTCAGTTCAAGAAAATATTCTGCCCCGTCTCCCTTTCAACATCGAGAAAATAATCCCTCATGAAAACGTCCCATTTAAATTTTTTGTTATTGCTTTTTCACTTTGCCTTTACAGGCACGTTCCTCGTTACTATTACTTCAGTTTCCGTTCCGGCAGGGTTTGTCAGCACCACGTCGCCTATCGTCAGCGGCGCGGCGAGTGTTATCTTTTTTATCTCGGCCATCACCGCGAAGACCTTGGTGAGCGGCACCGGCTTGGTGAGGCGGACGCTGGCCTCAAGGAAGTCGCCGCCCTCCACGAGGAGGCTTGAGGAGAAGGTGCGCATCGGGTTTTCTATCTCTTGCTGCGCCCAGCTCCTGCCGCGCGGGCAGCGCGCCCCTTCGGCGGCGGTCAGCTTGGGGGGGTTGCCTTCTTCGTAGCTGACTTTTATCGAACAGCCGTTGGGGCAGAGGACACAGATAAACTCCTTTTCAATCATCTTACGCGCACCTCCAAAGAGCCTGTTTCTTCAAGATTTATCTTTCCCATCTCGACCCATATCATCTCCGCCGGATGCAGACGCCTCTCTTCCTTTGCCGCCAGCACTCGTTCGCCGTCACGTACCTCAATTACCTTGTCCCGCGCGGGGGCCGTCACGCGGAAGGCGAGCGAAACATCCTCCCCGCGGCTGATGCGCTGCGGGACGACGTAACGAACGCCATTCCCGGGCCTCACTGCAATCTCCAGGGGCTGTCCCGCGAGTTTGCCGGCGGCGTAGAGCGCCGCGTTTTTGCCGGCGCGGGCGGCCTCCATCGAGACGAAGTCAACGAGGTCGTGGACGTGGAGCACGTTGCCGCAGGCAAAGATGCCGGGGATCTTCGTCATACAGCTGTCGTCGACATCGGCGCCCTGGGTCACGCAGTCGATCATTATATCCGCCTCGCGGGTCAGCTCGTTTTCGGGAATGAGGCCGACGGAAAGAAGCAGCGTATCGCAGGGTATGAAACGTTCAGTACCCTTGAGCGGACGGCGTTTTTCATCCACCTGCGCCACCGTCACTCCCTCAAGGCGTCCCTTCGGACCGTAGATGTCGATCACGGTCGTCGCGAGGTAAAGGGGAATGCCGTAATCGTCAAGACACTGGCGGATATTCCGCTGAAGGCCGCTGGAATAGGGAAGCACCTCAAAAACCGCCTCGACCTTGGCTCCTTCGAGCGTCATGCGGCGCGCCATGATAAGGCCGATATCTCCCGAGCCGAGGATCACCACACGTTTGCCCGGCATGATGTTTTCAAGATTCACGAGATTTTGCACCGTGCCTGCGGTATAGACGCCGGCGGGCCGGTGCCCCGGTATCGAGAGCGCCCCGCGTGTGCGCTCGCGGCAACCCATCGCAAGTACCACGGCCTTGGCCTCGATCTCCTTGATCTCGCCCTCGCGGCTGACGCGCAGCACCTTATCTTTTGAAAGGTTAAGGACGATCGTCCTCTCCATTACGGGAATATCGAGCGCACGTACTTTTTGGATAAAACGGTCGGCATATTCAGGGCCTGAGAGCGCCTCTTTGAAGGCATGGAGTCCGAAGCCGTCGTGTATGCACTGGTTCAATATGCCGCCGAGGATCCTGTCTCTTTCTATGATCACTATGTCGTCGCAGCCGGCTTCTTTAGCCGCCGTCGCCGCCGCCAGCCCCGCAGGGCCGCCGCCGATGATCGCAAGGTCGTATTTTTCGCGTACCATTACCGATCCTCTCCTTCCCGCACGTTGCCGGTAAAGAGATTGGAGCCGGCCTCTCGTAATATGTAGTCGTCAGGCTTGAAGCCGTATTCGTCGCGGAGCATACGGACGATACGCGGCGTGCAGAAGCCGCCCTGGCAGCGTCCCATGCCGCTTCTCGCACGGTATTTGATGCTTGCGAGCGTCCTCGCCCCCAGCCTGTTTTCTATCGCGTCGCGTATTTCTTTTTTCGTGATTTTTTCACAGCGGCAGATGATTTCGCCGTACTCGGGATTTTCCCTGACGAGGCGTTCCTGCTCCTCGTTGGGAAGATAGCAGAAATGCCCGGCGAATCCTGGACGCTCCGCGATGAAGATGTCCTTTTCCTTTAATGCGATGCGGTTCGCGACGAGCTCGCGCACCATCTCGGCGATCGCCGGCGCGCAGGTGAGTCCCGGGCTTTCGATGCCGACAAGGTTGATAAAGCCGCGCAGATCCTTGGCCTCTTCAATAATAAAATCGCCGTTGCCTCCCTCGGAGGGGGCGGTGCGTTTCGGGCGGTTGCCCGCAAAGTTACGGATAAAGTCGCTCATTTTGATATCGGGAAGGAGCTTCTGCCCCTCTCTTCTCAGGTCTTCCAGAACGGGAGCCGTGACCTTGTAGTCCTCCGGCTTTTCTTCGGGAATGTAGTCTGCGCTCGGCCCGATCAGGATGTTGCCGTCGACCGTAGGGGTCAGGTGGATGCCGAGCCCCGCGTCCTTCGCGCCGGGGACGGGATATATGAGGGTCTTAAGCGTCCCGTCAAGACGCTTGTCAAGCACGTAATACTCACCGCGGCAGGGCCATATCTTAAGGCTTTCTCCGTTATTGCCGGCCGTCACTCCGGCCAGCGCGCTTATCTTTCCGCTTGAAAGCCCCGCCGCGTTGATCACGATGTCCGCGCCGAAGCTCTTGTCGTCGTCGGTTTTGACGATGAATTTGCCGTCAGCCGTCTTAACGACAGCGGATACTGCGTGCCGGAGGAAATATTCTACGCCGTTGGCGTGCGCGTTTTCCGCAAGTGCGATCGTGAGGCTGTAGGGAGAGATTATCGCGCTTGAAGGACTCCATACCGCCGCGATTCCGCAGACGCCTGGCTGAATTTTCTGCATTGCCGCGTTGTCAAGGACCTCAAGTTTCGGCACGCCGTTTGCCGTGCCTTGATCCATCAGGCGTTTGACGCCGGGCAGCTCGTCTTCGTCAAGGGCGGTGGTGAGCTTGCCGATCCTCTTTATCTTCACCTTGAGGTCGGTGCACAGCCGGTCCATCATCGAGTTCCCGCGAACGGCCAACTTCGCGCGCAGCGTCCCCGGCGTATAATTTATCCCCGAGTGCAGGACGCCGCTGTTGCGGCAGCTTGTTTCCATACCGACGTCGGGTTCTTTTTCCAGGAGCGCCACCGTCATCTGAAAACGGGAAAGTTCGCGGGCGATCGCGTTGCCCACCACTCCCCCTCCGATGATAATGACGTTGAACGAATGTTCCAAAACAAAAACCTCCCGAAAAATCTTTGCTGGTCTACCATGGAATGCTAGACTTTTTATTTAATGGCATTATAACATATTTGTGGCATTAACGCAAGGTATGCCGTGGCATACCAATAAAGATTCAGTAGAGGAATTTTAGAGGGGAGATGTCAGTGGCAATCAATATATTTTATATTTTCACAAATGATATTTTTCTATAATTAAAAGAATCTTTATTTAAATTTTGCGCAGATTTATAGTGGATTTGAGGATAATGGTCATCGCGGTGAAAGGCGGAAAGGCGGAAAGGAGGTAATAAAAATCTCAGGCCGTAAAATCAAAGGTTCTTTGGTTCAGCTTTCACAAATAATAGTCATAATATAGTAGGATTTTTAACAAAAATGCGATGGATGTGCTAGTGTATATATCTAAATAAAAAGCTGAGCGCTTTCAAAGAACGACAACCGCAATAGGAGGCCTGTTTCATGAACAAAAAGAGAAAGCTCGTCATAGAAAAACTGCTGGAAAAGATCCACAGCGGTGAAATCGTCGTCGGCGATAAACTTCTCCCAGAAAGACAGATGGCCGAAGCCGTTGGCGAGACGCGTCCCGTACTTCGCGAGGGACTTATCGCCCTGGACGCGATGGGGGTGGTCGATATTCGTGACAGGCAGGGGATTTTTCTATCCTCAAACGAGGAGGACGAAGCCAGCATGATGCTCCATCGGGTGCGCGGCTGGCCGGCCGACATCCTGTCGCGGGTGATGGAGGTCCGTCAGATGATAGAGCCGTTGGCTACCGGCCTCGCGGCCGCCAGATGCGGCGAGAAAGACCTTATGAAGATGCAGGAATGCTTGAAACATATGAAGGCGCTCGCCGAACAGCCTGGGGAAGAGGCGGCGAAAGAGGGCGCTTACTGGAATACCTCTTTCCACACCGTTATCGTAGAGTCGGCGGACAATGCGTATCTGTCCCGTATCTACGAGGGAGTCTATTCGGTCATCGAGCAGGGGATGTCCATGATGAGAATAAACACCTCGCCTAAGGCCCACGGAGGACGGCTGCTTGCCTACCAGGACCACGTGCGGCTCTATGAGCTGATAAAAGCGAAGGATTCCGCCGGCGCTGAGTTATTTGCGGAGGAGCATTTGAAACATACGATAAACGCCATGGTGCAGCTTGGACAGATCGTGCCGACCTCCAATCTCTTTGAACAGGGCTTCGCGGGGAGGGGGCGCCCGGCCTGACCTGCCGGTGTGGCGCTAAGAAAGGACTTTGATATCTGTGTTTTTTGATAAAGAGATTGGCTATAAATTGATAAAGACGAATTTCACCGGCTTTCCCAGAATGATAAAGGTCGAACAGAAATTCCCGCGAGATCACATCGCCGACGTTGATCTTGCCGTGCATGACGAGATGGCGAAGCTTCCGCTTCCGGATCTAAAAGGGAAACGGATTGCCGTTACGGCCGGCAGCCGCGGCATCCCCAACTTTATGGAGTGCTGCCGCGCGATCGGTCGGGAGCTGCGCGCCAGAGGGGCGGAGCCCTTCGTCGTCCCCGCGATGGGCAGCCATGGCGGCGGCACGGCGGCGGGACAGATAGAGGTGCTAGCCGCGCTTGGTATGACGGAAGAGACCCTTGAGATGCCCATTGTCGCTGCGATGGACACTGTAGTGCTCGGGTGTTCGCCCGAGGGCGTCGAGGTCAACTGCTACGCCAACGCCTATGGCGCGGACCACATCGTCGTCTGCGGCCGTGTAAAGCCGCACACCGATTTTCGCGGGCCGATAGAGAGCGGTCTTTGTAAAATGATGATCGTCGGTCTTGGAAAGCACCGGGGCGCCGTGTCGTTCCATAAGACGGGCGGTATC
>CAKSWL010000072.1 GCA_934511335.1 uncultured Cloacibacillus sp.
CGCCGCCATTCCCTTTGCGGCGGCGCTGCCGCCGGGCGTCGTCCGCCTCGTACATATTCTTGCGGCGGCCGCGCTCTCGTTCTCTTTTTTCGCGCTGACGCCGTCCGCAAATACATTCGTCACCCCGCTGGGAAGAAGGACGCTCGGCATCTATGTCTTTCACATGCCTTTCGTCTACCTGTGCCGGCAGCCCGCCGCCGCCGCCTTAATCGCCGCCTTCTTCGGCTCGGGCTGGAATGTCGTCTGCCTTCTGCTTGCTGTGGAGCTGTCGTTTATCTTGTCCTCCGAAAGGCTCAATAGGCCGCTTGAGAGGCTCCTGCGCCTGAAATAAAAAAGACCATCGATTTGCCGGAGAACGAACGGCGGCGGATCAGCCCCTATTTGCGCGCGGCCGCCCTCTTTAGCGGCCTCGACCTTTACAGAGTTTATTTCAGGGGGATGCGGACGAATATTTGAACGGGGCGACTGTTTCCATGCGCTTCCTGTACTCCAGAGGGCTGAGCCCGCCCAGAGACATTTTAATACGTTCTTCACGATACCGGACCATATTTTGCATTCGCATGGAAAATCCGCAGAAAAGAGAATATCCTGCGGATTACGGGGTTTTGATGAGAGTATGCGGTCAAAATGTCAGTTTATCGGCGGCGACTATGTATTGCGCCCCAAGTAGGAGAGAAAGCCTCCGTCAACATATAATATCTGACCATTTACAAAATCTGAGGCGGAGGATGCAAAAAATACTACGGGGCCTGCCAAATCAGATTTCGCGTCTCCCCAGCGCCCCGCCGGGGTTCGGGTACAGATAAAATTGTCAAAGGAGCTCTTTGATCCGTCCGGTAATTTCTCTCTTAACGGAGCATTTAGGTCTGTAGCCATATATCCGGGAGCAACGGCGTTGCATTGAATATTATATGATCCATATTCAGAGGCAATGTTTCTGGTCAGCATCTTTAACCCGCCCTTTGCGGAGGCGTAGGCCGCCGCCGTCTCTCTACCTACCTCGCTCATAATACCGCATACGTTGATTATTTTGCCGCCGCCCCTTTTTATCATCGAGGGGATCACCGTTTTCGCCGTGATGAAGGGGCCGGTGAGATCTGTGTCGACAATCCTGCGAAAATCGGCAGCCGCCATCTCAGTCATGGGTACGCGATTGATAATCCCCGCATTATTTAAGAGGATATCGACCGGGGCAAGCTCTTTTTCCACGCGGGCAAACAGCTTTTTCACTCCCGCCTCGTCGGTAACGTCGCAGACATATCCCAAAGCATCTATGTGCTTAGTGCGATAGGCCGCCATGCCTCTTTCAACAGATTCTTCGCTTCTGGCGTTGAAGGCTATCTTTGCACCGGCGCGGGCCAGCCCGCACGCCATGGCGAAGCCCAGCCCGCGGGCTCCTCCCGTGATAAACGCGGCCTTTCCCTCCAAAGAAAACAATTTTTCAGACGCCATGCATACACCCCCCTTTTCTGCGCAAAAGACCGTCGTTTTGGCGGATCAAATTACGAAACCCGCAAAATCCTCGTCGTATTTCGTCGGGATGATCTCATAGTATTCGCACTCTGTGACGCCGTTGACGCTGAAAGGGTCTTCTGCGAGGATAGCCCTTACCTCGTCCTCCGTTTCTGCTCTAAACAATATCGCCCCGCCGATGCGCGGATTGCGGCGCCCGGAAAATATTACCTTTTTTTGAGCGCAGTACCCGTCCAAAAAGGCTGAGTGGGCTGGCAGAAGCTTGTCCACCTCTTGCATGTCCTTAACGTACCTCGTTAATACCAGAAACATATTTTCTTCCTCCTCTTCATATGGAGTTTTGGCCTGCATATTGGTGAAAGGCCCCCTTTAGGCGGCTTGATCACTTTGCCGCCGTTACTGCGCCGCGGCTGCGACGACATCTTTAAAGCCGAGCAGCATAGCGATCGGTATTGTGATAACGATGCTTAATATGGTTCTCTCAAACCAGATCGCGAGGATATCTTTTAAAGTGAGCGGAATATCTGTTCCCATCACGCAGGGGATGCTCGCCGAGAAGAAAAGTATCTCCGAGATGCTGACGACGGCGATCACGAATTTGACGAGCGGCGTGGCGCTCTTCGCGATCAGTATCGCCGGCAGGAACATCTCAGGGAGCGAAACGGCCGCGGCCTTGCCGGCCAGCACCGCCTGCTGCACGCCGAAGATTTTGAAGAAGGGGTAAAAGACATAGCCGAACCAGTCGAAGAGCGGCGTGTATTCGGCCAAGACCAGTCCTAAAAGCCCCACCGACATGATGGAGGGGATGACGTTGAAGGCCATGTTGAGCCCCGCGTAGAGGTTGCTCCACACCTGCTTCGGAAGCGCCTCAGTCTTGGCGGCCGTATCCACGCCGGCGCACCAGGCGCGCGATAAGAGGGATCCGCTATATTCCGGCTCGACAGCCTTTTCTCCCGTAAAGTATGTTTCCGGGATCGACCTCAGCGGCCATAGCCGTGCGGTGACCGCCGTTACGGCGAAGGTCACGAACATACTCACCCAAAAGTAAGTGCCCCAGTGGTCCATCAGATTCAGAGTTTTGGCGATTACCAGCAGGAATGTCGCCGATACGGTCGAGAAACCGGTGGCGATGATAGCCGCCTCGCGCGCCGAGTATTTTCCCTGGCGGTATATCCCGTTGGTGATGAGCAGCGCGATGGAGTAGCTGCCGACGAAGGAGGCGACCGCGTCTATGGCCGAGCGCCCCGGCGTCCTGAAGACGGGGCGCATGACGGGAGTCATCAGGACCCCGGTGAATTCCATAAGCCCGAAGTTTGCAAGGAAGGCGAGGAAGACCGAGCCTATGGGGATGACCAGCCCGACCGGCGTGGATAATTTGTTGTAAAGAAAGGGGCCGAAGTCGGGGCGGCTCAGCCACGCCGGCGGGTTGAGGTCGAAGACTAATATTGTGCCGATGACGGCTCCGCATACCTTAGCCGCGGAGAAGAATATGCTCATGCCGTTTTTATTCCAATTCTTGCGAATAAACGGCAGCGCAGCGCCGACGTACATTACGAGCAGGATGTAATATTTGGCGGCTACGGCCAGATCCTTGGTGATAAACGTGATTATATGGTCCACCGGTATGGTCGACTTGCCGCCGATATTCAGCGGGAAGAAAAACATGAATATCCCAAATAGGCTGTAAAAAAGAAATTTCAATACTGCTGCGCTGTTCTCTCTTTTTTTCATTACAATACCCTCCGTAAATTAAGAATAATTAATTAATGGTTCTACTGATATTTTGCCATAATTTATTGTTTTTTTCTAACAAGCTCCGTAAGAAACGCTTCGTCCGCGAGATAGGGCAGAGTGATATGCTGTCCCGTGCGGCTGCCGTTGAAGGAGGCCGAGACCTCGAGCGCGCCGTCGTTCCTCGCCCAGGCGCGTCTGGCCACGCCGCTCATCACGTCCCAGTTCATCGCGCTCTTTATCGTCTCGTCGATACGGTACGAACCGTCGAGCACGAGCCCGAAGCCGCCGTTTATCGCTCTTCCTATTCCCACGCCTCCTCCGTTATGCAGCGCCACGAGGCTCATGCCGCGCGCGGCGTTGCCCGCGTAGCAGAGCGTCGCCATGTCCGCCGTGACGTTGCTGCCGTCTTTGATATTCGCCGTCTCGCGGTAGGGCGAGTCGGTGCCCGAGACGTCGTGATGGTCTCGCCCGAGCATCACCGGGCCGATCTCCCCGTTGCGCACCATCTCGTTGAACTTGAGCGCGATGCGGATGCGCCCCTCCGCGTCCTGATAGAGGATGCGGCACTGCGTGCCGACGACGAGCTTGTTCTTCTCAGCGTCGCGTATCCAGGCCCAGTTGTCCCTGTCCTGGAAGCGCCGGTTCGGGTCTATGCACTCCATCGCCGCCATATCGGTCCTGTGCAGATCCTGCGGGCTCCCCGAAAGGCAGCACCAGCGGAAGGGACCGTAGCCGTAATCGCAGAGCAGCGGTCCCATGATGTCTTCGACGTAGCTCGGGAAGATGAAGCCGTCGTGCGTATCGGCGCTGTTCTTCGCCACCTCTTTGACGCCGGCGTCGTAGATCGCGCGTAGGAAGGAGTTGCCGTAGTCGAAGAAGTAGCTGCCGCGGCCGACAAGGAGCTTTATCAGCTCAAAGTGTCTTCTGAGCGACATATCGACGAGCTTCCTGAATTTTTCCGGTTCTTCTTTAAGAAGCCGCGTGCGCTCCTCAAAGGTGACGCCGACGGGGCAGTAGCCGCCGTCGTAGGCGGCGTGGCAGCTTGTCTGGTCCGAAAGCAGGTCTATGGAAATATCGTTGTCGACGGCATACTGAAGCAGGTCGACTACGTTGCCGTGGAAGGCGATAGAATTGACTTCGCCCTTGGCCATTTCCTCTTTCGCCATCGCGAAAGCCTCTTCCGGCGTCTCGGCGATCCGCCTGACCCAGCCCTGTTCGTAGCGCGTCTTTATCCGCGACCAGTCCACCTCGGCGGTGATTGAGACACAGCCGGCGATGTCCGCCGCCTTCGGCTGCGCGCCGCTCATGCCGCCGAGCCCGGAGGTGACGTAGAGGCGCCCCTTCAAGCCTTCGCCGCTCTCGCCGAACTTTATCCGCCCGGCGTTGAGGACCGTGTTGTAGGTGCCGTGAACGATGCCCTGCGGCCCGATGTACATCCAGCCGCCGGCCGTCATCTGGCCGTTGGTGAGCATCACGCGCGGCGCGTTGGGGGAAGATTTGAAAAGTCCGAGCGGGTGTCCCGATTCAACGACGAGCGTCTGGTCCGGCGTCAGTATCTCAAGATATTTTTTTATCAGAAGATACTGCATCCAGTTCTGACAGACCTGCCCCGTCTCGCCGTAGGTGACGAGCTCGTAGGGGTAGAGGGCGACGTCGAAGTCGAGGTTGTTGTCGATCATCACCTGAAAGGCTTTTCCCTCTATGCAATTGCTCTTATACTCGTCAACCGGCTTGCCGTAGAGCTTTCCGGCGGGGCGGAAGCGATAGCCGTAAATGCGCCCGCGAGTCCGCAGCTCTGCAAGGAATTCGGGGGCGACCTCCGCGTGATATTCCTCCGGGATGTAGCGCAGCGCGTTCTTCAGCGCGAGCACCGTCTCCTTTTCGTTCAGCGTGTAGACGCGGTTCGGCGCGCGGCGGTACTGCGGGTCAAACTCCTTCTTGGGCGGCAGCCCGTCGGGAAATTCCAGCCTTATCTTCATAGCGTTTTCAAGCGATTTGTTGTCCATCATCTTTTTCTCCTCCTTGAAAGTGAATAAACGGGAACAAGCGGCGCCGACGGCTTGGCGTTCTCAATTAGTTTTACCGCCGTGTAGTATATTGATCAGGCATAAAACATATATAAAAAGCGCAATAAACGCGTTTGAGCAGTTTACCGCGGCGAGGTCCGGCGTTTTTATGTTTTGACATATTTTTTGTATTTTTTTGACGCGAAAGCCATTATACTAATAGGCAGGCGCTGACATATATTTAAAGCCGTATCTATAGAGACGGTGTCTTTAGGATGGAGGCGATATATTGAAGCTGACGCTGCACCTTCTCGGACAGGCCTATATCGAGAAAGATGGCGCAAGAGTATCGCTGCCCTTCAAAAAAGCGGAGGCCGTCGTATTTTATCTCGCGCTGGAGGGCGCGCGCCCGAAAGAAAAGGTCAAATGCCTTTTCTGGGGCGATAAGGACGAGCGTCAGGCCTCCGGTAATCTGCGAAACGCCATCTATCTGCTGCGGAAACATTTCCCGGAGCATTTTGAAGCGAAGCACGGCTGCTTGGCCGTCAGCGGCTGCACCACCGACGTCGACGAAATATGTTCGTCGGACGAAGCGGAGATACCCTCTTTTATCTTTGAAGAGCCGCTTTGCGGCTTTGAGGCGCTCGACATAGTGGACTTTGACGAATGGCTCATATACAGGAGAAAACAGATCAGGGACCGAATCGTTTCCTGGCTCAAGTCTCGTTTTTTCGAGTCTTCAAAGAGAAAAGACGCCGTCGCGGGCGCCGATTGCCTGAATGCGATGCTGAGGATGGATTCCTTCGACGAGTCGGCCGTGCTGGAGCTCATGAGATTACATGCTGCCGACGGCCAAAGTTCAAAGGCGCTCTCCGTTTATAAAGATTTTTCGCACAGGCTGCGCAGGGAAGCGGATATTCTGCCCGGCGGCGAATTGCAGCAGTTTGCAAAAAAGCTGTCGCTGGAATTTTCCGCTAAAAATAGGAGCTGCGACGATTGTTTCTGCGGAAGAAAAAACGAAGTCCGGCAGCTTCTGGATTCCGCATACCACGATAACCGCATGCAGCTCTATTTTATCTACGGCGAGGCCGGCGTCGGGAAAACGGCCCTTATCAACCACGTAATAAAATTAATGGAGCCGGAGAATATAATGGCCTTCCACGCCTCCCCGCCGCCGGTCGGCGAGGGCTTCGATTACTCCGCATGGAGGGGCGTCGTCGTGCGGCTGGTGAATCTGTGCAGAAAGAAAGAGCTTGCGATAGGACGGGAAAAGCTCTCTATACTTACGAGATATTTCAGCGATTTTTCAAGCGAAGTATATTGCAGGGGCGCCGCCCTCCTGCCGCCCGAAAGGGAGGCGCTGGTCATAGCGAAAATCGTCGCCGATATGACGAAGCGGCTGTGCGAAGGCAAACGCCCGCTCTTCGTTCTGGAAGACATGCATTGGTTTGACGCCTCCTCGCTGAAGCTGCTCTCCCTTTTCATCTCGGAGCTCGCCGCGCCCGCCGTTTTCTTTATGACGAGCAGGCCGGAACGTTCGGAGGCCGTTATCAAGCTCATATACGCCCTTAGGCCGCCGATAAAACATTCCGTGCTGAGCATGCAGCTTTTGCCCTTTACAAAAGACGAGGTGATGTATTTTTGTCGTCTCTTCCTTTCGGAAGAGCTTATAAAGGAAAGAGGGGAAAGCTATTTTATTCGCGAAAGCGCCGGCATTCCGCTGCTGCTCGTAGAAATGACGAAGATGCTGAGGGAAAACGGCCGCGTGGAGTGCCGCGCCGGCCTGCGCGGACTGATCATGGGGCGCATGGAAGGACTGACGGAAAAAGAGCGCGAGGCGCTTTCCATCCTCTCCGTATTCGGCGGCCCCGCGAGCGCCGAGGATGCGGCGCTCGCCGCCGGAATAGCGCTGGAGGACATCTCCCAGCCGATTGAGACGCTGCTCAGACGCAAAATGATTCGCGAAACGGAGGAGAACGGCGATTTCCTTCTGGAATTCCTGCACGACAACGTGCGGGAATGTATTTATGACGCGATGCCAAAATTCAAAAGGAAAATGACCCATCAAAAAATAGCGGAAGTCCTGAAAAGACATTACTCTCCGCACAAATGGAGCCCGGCGCTCATCGAAAAGCTAAAGTATCATTACGGGATGTCCGGCGACGAGCTTGCCGTTTTGGAGCTATATCTGCAGGAGATGAGCTTTCACATAAATTTGAACCATACTCTTTTTCCCCTGATTCAGGACGACGTCCTCTTAAAATGTTCCCTGCCTTTCAGCGACAGAGAAGAAACCGAACGGAAATTCACGATAATTTTAAACCTCCTGCATAAATGCGGCTATTCGGACAGCAGTAGCCTGCTGTTCAAAAAGTTGGAGGCCTCGTACCTGGAGATGTACGGCGGCTACAAGATCAACTGGGGAGAATACGAGGGCGGAAGGCGCTTAACGGACGCCGGGCTCGTATCGGCCCGCGAGTGCGGCTTCGACGAAATAGAGCTGCACTGCCTGGAAGACATAGCTCATCATTATTTGCAGACCGATCAAAGCGCCGAGCTGTCAAAATGCGGCAAAGAAATCTTGGCCCTTGCCAGGAAGCTGGGTAAAGAGAACCATAAAGGTCTGGCGTTCAGGCTGATCGGCGTGTCGCAGCTCATCGAGGGAGATTACAGGGGCGCTGAAAGCACCTTCATCGAATCGATAAGAATCTTCGAGGCGCTGGAAATGACCGGCAGATTTTACACGCTCAGCATGCTCGCGCCGCACTGCTACATAGGCGAAATGCATCAATGGGCGGGGGAAAGCCAATACGCGATGAAGCGCTATGAATATTGCCTAAACAGATGCAGAGGCGCCGGCCTCTTCTGGGGGCAGAGCCATTTTCACGCCCACGCTGCCGACGCCGCGCTCGACATGGGCGACTGGGAGCTGCTCCGCGCGCATATCGAAGAAGGCGTGTCGCTCTTCGAGAGTTCGCAGGGAGGGCATTGCTCTTCTATACTATATAGTCTTAAGGCGATCTGCGACGCACAAAATGGTGACTTCAACGAGGCTGTCCTCTCACTTAAAAAGGCCGACTTTCTTGCTGCTATAGGGAAAAGAAGTTGGTGTGCAGCTCAGTTGATGGCGAAGGCCTGGGTTTCAATGCTAAGTAAAGCTAGTGGAGAAAATATGAAGGCATCTAATTATCTTATATCTTCTCCAAAAGAATATGCAGCTGAATCTGTCAAACTGTATGAGGAATTAGGCGCATACAAAAGAGCTGAGATAGTAAAGAAACGGTTCATAAATCAAAGTCAGTTGGGCGTGTGAAAAAACTCTGTAAATATGCGAGCGTACGGAAGTTTTTCTGTAAAAGTGAGAAAGCAGTATGTCAAAGGGGCTCCTGTGATATACACTAAAACACAGGAGGCCTTTTATTATGGAGAAAAAAGAGAAGAAACCCGTCCACAAAGTTGTCATGACCGAAGGCAAGCGCAATATCATCCGGCGGCTTCTGCAGGAATACGATATTGAAAGCGCAGAAGATATCCGCCGACGCCCTCAAAGATCTGCCGGGCGGGCACCAGCAAGGAGATGATGGAAGCTGAGATGGACGATCATCTCGGCTATGAGAAATCAGAGCGCCGCCCTTCTGACGACTACAGGAACGGTTACAAGGAAAAGACAGTTAACTCAAACTATGGTTCTGTGCGGATAGAAGTTCCCCAGGACCGAAAGTCCACATATGAGCCTAAGGTCGTCAAAAAGCGGCAGAAGGATATTTCCGAGATAGATCAGAAAATCATTTCCATGTACGCCAAGGGAATGACGACCCGTCAGATATCGGATACCCTGATGGATGTATATCCTGTTCTGTTCATCGACGCCATACACTACTCGGTACGTGATAACGGTATCATCAGGAAGCTTGCCGC
>CAKSWL010000073.1 GCA_934511335.1 uncultured Cloacibacillus sp.
CCAACGATTATCCCTATTAATGTAGCCCGGACAAGAAGCATTTTATATTTGAACACTTCCAGCATTTCCCGCATAACACCACTGCCAACTGAGATACTTTGCGAAACTTTGCCATTCAATGATTTAAGAGACTCTATGACCTCAGGGATAGAGTATAGCCCAATGAGAGCTATCACAAGGGAAAGCCCGTTG
Source organism: uncultured Cloacibacillus sp. (assembly GCA_934511335.1). GTDB lineage: Bacteria > Synergistota > Synergistia > Synergistales > Synergistaceae > Cloacibacillus. Next base: position 193 of record CAKSWL010000073.1, read on the forward strand.
TACAATTCCGCGATCCCGGCAGTGAAACGAATATCGCCGGTAATCGGGTGCATCCCTATGACGCTTAGAAAAAGCCCTAACGCGCCAGCCCAAAGCCCTTTTAACATATTCCTTTCCGAGAGAGAGGCTATTACGCTCACACCGAAAAGGGCGAGAAGAAAATAGTCCTGCGCTCCAAATTTCAAAGCAAATTCTGCAAGAGGCGGAGCGAGAAACAGCAGCGCAAAAATACTCATAAACCCTCCGACAGCAGATGCAGAGGTCGCCAAAGCTATTGCAAGGCTGGAATCGCCCCTTTTCGTCATTGGATATCCATCAAGGATCGTACAGCAATTTGCAGGAGTTCCAGGAATATTCAACAGTATTGCGCTTATCGCTCCGGAATATGTGGAGGAACAATAAATAGCGCCTAACAGCGCCAGGCCAGCGGCAGGACTCATTCCAAATGTGACTGGCACTAGCAACGCGACCCCCATCGTGCTTGTAAGGCCGGGCAGCGCCCCAATCACCACTCCGAAAACGGTGCCGGCAAATATAAGCAATAAGATAGCGGCGTCTGCAAGAGCAATACAGCCCTGCACCACATTATAAATAGCCTGCTCCATTCCTCAGCACCTCCTTTAAAAAAGAAACCCTTCAGGGAGTCTTAATCCGAGAAAAGATACAAAGAGCGCATATATCACACCTAAAAATACTGTTACAGCGACCCCCATCGGCAAAATACGTTTCTGCCCAAACATTGACATCATCGAAAACATATATATTACCGTACTGACAAAATAACCAACATACTGAATAGCAAAAATATACATTGCTGTTGAAGCAAAGACAATAAAGGGGATTTTCATTACCTCTTTAAAACTTGCAAGACACTCCGCCTTCGCCGTTGTCTTATCCATTATGTTCCGCACCAAAATAATCATGGAAAAAAGTACCATCAACAAACAGAGGAAACGTGGAAACTGAGAAGATTCAGCTGGATACCTGAAAGCCTGAATTGTGAGCAATATTGAAATCACAGATATGCCTATAGAAAATATGCGCTCTTTGCTCATTGACAACACGATCACTCCTTATATTTTACCCTTTGCCTCCATATCACAGAGGCAAAGGGTAAATATCTTTAGTTAAATATTATCTGGCATTAAAAAAGTGATTTATATTCTTCAACGATCTTATACGACTCTTCAACGAGTTTTCCCGACTCTTTTGAACCGATAAACTTGATTATCAGGCCTAGAGATTTCGCCTGTTCTCTAAATTCCGGATTTTTTGCAACCTCTTCAAAGGCCTTTTCAATGACGGCCGCCGCCTCAGGCTTCACATTTTTCGGGGCCGCAACGCCGCGCATCGCAGTACCGGCGGCGGGGATATCCTTTTTAAAGATTTCTTTCGGCGACTTAATATCGACGCCCTCTATTTTTTCGTTATAGAACATAACCAAAGGGACGATCCTTCCGGCCTCTATATGCGATACCGCGGAGCTCAAAGTTGTCAGCGCGACGTCGACCTGATTGCCCATAAGGGCCGTCAGCGCTGGACCTGATCCACTGTAGGGAACAAAGTTGCTCTCCATCGCCAAGGCCTTTTCGTTCACAAGATGCTGGAGCTGAACGTTGCTCTGCGGCCCGTCTCCTGCTACGTTAAGTTTTCCTGGATTCTTTTTTGCAAAGTCAAGCACATCGGCGGCACTTTGGAATTTGCTTCCCTTATTAACCGCCCAGATGAGAGGATCTATCTGGAAGTTGCATATGTACTGAAAGTCATTTAAGTCGAAGGGGACATTCTTGCGCAGCGCCTTCACCAAAACCATAGAAGGCTGGCTCGTGGCGCCAATAGTATACCCGTCCGGGCGGGATTTTGAAAGGGCCGTCCAGCCAATTTGTCCGCCCGCGCCGGGCTTGTTCTCTACAACCAGTGATTGGCCGAGCGCCGGCGTTATATACTTCGCGACCAACCTTATAACGATATCATTTCCGCCCCCCGGGGAAAACGGCACTACCGCCACGACCGGCTTAGTCGGGAAGGATGAGGCAAGGGCCGGAAAAGCCATACATACAGCCGTAAAAAATACCATAACAAGAATCAAAGACTTAAGAACCTTTTTCATAAGAGAATCCTCCTCTATGATATTGTTTTATGGGATCAAAATCAGTTTCTTATATATTGATCCTATCTCCGTCAACGATCACCTTGCCGTCGACTTCGATCCGCGGGTTCCACATCAGGAGGTCGTAATGCGTCGGGGCCTTGACGACTCCTCCCAGCGTGATACTCGTGCCGATCCCGATATGCGCCGTCGGTATGACGCCCTCGTCCTCGAGCATGATGCCGCAGAGCCTGCACTTCGGGTTGAGGCCGACGCCGAGCTCAGCTATGTTGTAGCAGTTGGGGTCGTTGTGGCTCGCGAGGTCTTTTTTCAGCACTTCCGCCTGCCGTCCGCCCCTGATGTCGGTGATGAAGCCGTCCTTGACATCCACGACCACCGGCTGGTCGAGCACGCCGATCCCCAGATAGGGAATGCTCGCGTCGGCCACGATGCGCCCGTTAGCCGAGCCCTCGACGGGTGACGAGTTGGCTTCCACCGTCGGTATCGTGGAAAATTCTCCCGGCTCCACGACGCAATAAAGCGCGTTGCCGCGTCTGCCGGTGATGTCGAGCCAGAGGTCAGTGCCGCCAGGCGTCGTAACGTGGACCTTGCTGCCTTTCGCGAACGCGTCGGCGACGCCCTTGCAAATCGGTTTAATTGCGCGGAAATCGGCCTCTATGCCGCCGGAGATGAGCATCTCTTCCGTGAAATCGGTGAGGACGAGCAGGCGCGCGCCCTTCTCCGCCGCCTCTTTTACGGCGAAGGTATGAGTCACCGAATAACTCACCGGGATAAGGACGACGTCGGCCAGCTTCATACTTTCCGCGATAAGTCTAGGAGGCTCTTCTCCCGCCCTTTTGCGCGGTTTCATCACACTCACGACGACTTCGGCTCCGCGCTCCGTCGCCGCCGCCGCCAGCACTTTGGCAATATCCTCCTGCAACATATCGGTGACGATCAGGACCGTCTCTCCCGCTTTAAGCGAGACACAGTTGTCCATTATCGTCCTGGCTCCCTGCATCATCAGCGCTTCTTTCATTTTCAAAAGACCACTCCCTTTTGATAAAGACATCCGCCCGCTGCGAGGTTTGTTTTAATGATATCTTTATAAGATAATACTACAATCATACAAAAATATGTCAATAGCTTTAGCGATATTTTTAAACGATTTTTCATATCTTTAGAGAAACGCTGACTAATTGAAAATCAGCCGGAATAATACCAACGTACCTCCCGCTGATTACGGACATAAAGCCGAAATCTATGATTTCGTGCGGATCGGCTGGTTTGTCTGTCAGATGTGCCGGGCGCTGAACGGCAGCTTTAAAGCGGCGCACAAGGCCTATACCCCCATACGCCCCCGCGACGGTCGGGGCCTGTCCGTGCGGCGAATGGCGCATATAATCAGCGGCTGCTTAGATAATTTCAATCACTGCGACCCAATCGACGGCGGCTCCTTGTAATAAACTAAATAAAAAGGTAGGATAATAATAATTAGAGAGCAGTTCCGAAAGAGGGTTTCTTATATGGATCCAGCGCAGGAAAAAAACACGCCCCCGGCGATGCCGGTCAAGTCGGAGAGACTGTCTTCACAGATATCGAAGCTGATCCTCTCAGAGATACAGTCGGGGCAGCTCACGGTGGGAGACAAGCTGCCCCCGGAGACGGAGCTCGCCCAAAGATACGGCGTGAGCCGGACTATCCTCCGCGAGGCTATCGCCAGTCTTAAAAATGAAGACATCCTCGAGTCCAAGCAGGGACGCGGCATCGTCGTGAAAAACGCGCGCAGCCGGCAGGCCTTCAGGTTTTCCGACGTATTTGAGACCGTCTCGATGGACGAGGTAAATTATTTTTACGAGATGCGCGCGCTGCTTGAATCGGAGGCGGCCGGCCTGGCCGCTATGCGGCGCACGCGTGAAGATATCGACGAAATAGCCGCGGCCCTCAGGGGCATGGAGGAGGCCGTCGTCGAGAACGCTCCCGGAGCGGAGGCCCACGACCGTTATAATGCGGCGATCGCGCGCGCAAGCCATAATCCAGTGCTGATCGAATTTCTCCTCTTTTTACAGGGAAAGCTGCACGACCTCGCCAAGGAGCTGCGGATCAAGACGATGGCTTCGCCGGAGAGGGCCCACACCGTCCTGGAAGAGCACCGGCGCGTAGTCAAATATATCATGGCGAGAGAACCCGCGGCAGCGCAGGAGGCGGCGCTCACACACCTCAAAAACGCCGCAAAACGGGCGGGGATAGAAATATACCACACACGGGCGCGATAGGGCGGCACTCCCGCGACTACTCAGAGGGCCGCGAGCGCGTTGGCATTTACGGCCATGTAAAAAATGGCGCATCTTGTGCTTAGATCTCACCGCCTCCATGCGTACCTCTTCAGCATTTTTCATTTTATTTATACATATTCAATGAATAATATAGGCGGGCGAAAGGAAGGAACTTTTTTACGCCCGCCTGTATTTTATTATCCCGCTATTTGCCTATCCGGGAGGTCTGGCCGCCGCGGCCGCCTTCGCCGGTTTATTTTACCGCGCCAAAGAGGTCGTTCAGCGCCTCGCTCATTGTGGGATGCGTAAAGATCATATCGCGCAGCGCCGTATAGGGGAGTTTTTCATTCATCGCCAGCGTGACGATGTTTATCATCTCATGGGATTCCTCACAGTAGAGGGCCGCGCCCAGGATCAGCCCGCTGTCTGCGTCCACCACCGCCTTGAGCAGCCCGGTATATTTACCGAGGACGTGCGAGCGGGGAAGCCCCGTCACGGGAATCGTGCCGGTCTTGACCTTATGGCCCTTTGCGCGCGCCGCCGTTTCCGTAAGGCCGACGCGCGACAGCGGCGGGAAGAGGAAGACGCTGTAAGGGATATTACGCTCGGCGCTCGTCCTGGCGCCGCCCTGTAAGTCATCCAGCACGATACGCGCGTCGTCCTGCGAGATATAGGTGAACTGCGGGCTGCCGGCAGCGTCGCCGATCGCCCAGACGCCCGGCGCCGTCGTGCGCATCTTCCCGTCCACGACGATCGCGCCGCGCGGGGTCGTCTCTACGCCCGCGGCGGCTAGATTCAGCTCGCGCGTGTTGGGGACGCGCCCGGTGGACACCAGCAGCGCGTCGCCCTTCGCCTCCAGCTCTTCGCCGCCGGCGGCGTATTTCACAACGGCTCCGCCGTCCTCATTAGTTACGGAGAGGACCCTCACGCCGCAGACAAATCTGACGCCCTGCTCCTCCAGCGTTTTTCTCACCGCGGCCGCGACCTCCTCGTCCTCGTTCGGGAAGAGGCCCGGAAGGTCTTGAAGCACTGTGACTTCGGAGCCGAAATGACGGTAGAGCGAGGCGAATTCAAGCCCGATGCTGCCGCCGCCGATTATCACAAGCCTTTCCGGCAGCTTCTCCAAATCAAGCATCCCCTCGCTGGTATACGCGCGGGGGCAGCCCGAAAGCCCGGCAATCGGCGGCATGAAAGGCACGGAGCCGGTGTCTATCACGATCTTTTCCGCGGTGATTGCGGCGGTAAAGTCTTTGCCGTCGACCATTATTTCGGTGGGAGAGGCAAAGCTCGCCGTCCCGGTATAGAGAGTTACATTCGGGTTGCCGTCAAGCATTTTGAACATTTTACCGAGAATCTTTTTACGCAGCTCCTTCTTATCGCGGATGGATTCGGCGTAGAAGGCCGCTTTTTCTGTAAAATCAGTAAAATCCTTTATCTGGGAAACGGCGGCCCGGTTGATGAGATATTTAGTCGGCACGCAGCCTACGTTGGGGCAGGTCCCGCCATACATTTGGTCCGACTTCTCCACCATCGCGACCTTGCGCCCCTGCGCAGCCAGCGCGCCGGCGATGATCTTGCCGCCCTTGCCAAAACCGATCACAATTACATCAAACTTCTCCATGGATCGCACCTCCGAATATTATATGTATTTTTTTTAATTACACTAATATGAGCTTAATCCTACCCCAAAAAATGTCAAGCGCAGAAGTGTCATATTCATGATCATTTTACGTATTCTCCGCACCCAGGCACGAGACGAAGGCCGCCGTCGGTGCTTCTGACGGCGGCCCTGAAAAGAGCTGCAGCCGGCGGCTGTCGGACCCCGGCGCTTTACAAAATGATTTTTTACCGCTTTTCGCAATACCTCTTTAGTATACAGCGATGTACCCGTCGGCTCTCGGCTCCGTCGCTCCCACGAGCGCGCCGCCTGCGTCGCGCAGGATCATCTGGCCGCGCCCGTAAGAGGTATGGTCGTAATCGGCATGGACTTCATGCCCCATTGAGGCGAGTTCGCGGATGATATGGTTTTCCACGCCCTGTTCGAGACCGACCTTCATCCCCTCCTTCCACTGCCAGCGCGGCGCGTCGAGGGCCTCCTGCGGGTTCAGGGCAAAGTCCGCCATGTTGACTATCATTTGCAGGTGCCCCTGCGGCTGCATGAAAGCGCCCATCACGCCAAAGGGCCCCACCGCTTCGCCATCCCTGGTGATGAAGCCGGGGATTATCGTGTGGTAGGGTTTTTTGCCCGGAGCCAGAAAATTCGGCGACGAGGGGTTCAGCGAGAAGTTGTTCCCGCGGTTGTGCAGCGTGATCCCCGTCCCCGGCACACAGAGGCCGGAGCCGAAGCCGCAGTAGTTGCTCTGGATCATCGAGACCATATTTCCCTCACCGTCTGCCGTCGCGAGATACACCGTGCCGCCGGAGGACTGGCGTTCCGAAGTTGGGAGCCCCGCCGCAGAGGGGTCGATCAAGGCGGCGCGGCGGTCGGCAAACTCCTCGGACAGGAGCTCGCCCACCGGGCGGCGCATGTGGCGCGGGTCGCCGACTTCGGCCAAAGCTTCGGCAAAGGCCTGCTTTATCGCCTCGATTTGCAGATGGTAGCTGCGCGCGCACTCACGCTCTCCCAGCGCGAATCTTTTCAGGATATTCAGCGCCATCAGCGCAACGACGCCCTGCCCGTTCGGCGGTATCTCCCAAACGTCGAATCCGCGGTAGTTCACGCTTATCGGCTCCACCCACTCCGGAGAGAAGGCGGCAAGATCCGCGGCGCGCAGCCAGCCGTTATGTTTACGGGAAAAACGGTCTATGGCTTCGGCAAGTTCGCCGTGATAGAAGGAGGCGGCGTTCGTCTCCGCAATCTTTTCCAGCGTCCGCGCCTGCGCCTCACAGCGCCATATCTGCCCCGCCGCCGGAGTCCTGCCCTCCGCGGTAAAGCTTTCAAAGAGCGGCGCGTATTCCTCTCCGCGCAAACTTCCGGAAAATATGTCGAAGGCCTTTTTCCATAGCAGGCTCACAGTGGGAGATACGGGGAAGCCGCTGCGTGCGTAATAGACCGCCGGTTCGAGCACCGCGCCTAGCGGCAGGCGGCCAAACTTCGCGCTGAGCTCGGCCCAGGCGGCGGGCGCTCCGGGGACGGTGACGGCGTCCCACCCGTAAAGCGGCATCTTTTGCCAGCCGTTTTGAAGCAGTACCTCCGCGTCGGCCCGCGACGGCGCAGGCCCGCTGGAATTTAACCCGTGCAGTTTGCCTCCCGTCCAGACGAGGGCAAAGGCGTCGCCGCCGATCCCGTTGCTCGTCGGCTCCACCACCGTAAGGCAGGCCGCGGCCGCCACCGCGGCGTCGATCGCGTTCCCTCCCCGCCGCAGCATCTCAAGCCCGGCCTGCGCGGCAAGCGGCTGCGTTGCGGCGGCCATGCCGCGCGAACCGTAGACAAGGGTACGGCGCGAGGGGTATTTATATCGCAAAGCGTTCATCTTTATATACGGCACCACCTTTTTGTAAATATTTAAAACATCTATAGATATTTATACAACATCGGCGTGATTCTGATTATAGCCACAGTTTTACAGGCGGCGCCGCCAAGGCGGCACTAAAAAGGCTCCGCGGCCTCTTCGCCGTCAAGTCTTTCAGGCTTAAAAAGACCGCCTCCCCGTCACCCTTTTCCCGCGACCCCTTCATACTCCGCCGTCTCTATCGCGGCGCGCTTCCACCTCGCGCGCGAGGCGTTCAGCATCTCCAGCAGCAGGTTTTCGTACCGCAGCGCCCCCTCGTCGGTGGCGATCGCCGCCGCCCGCTCGCCAGTCCTTTTCAAGCTCTTCAGCAGCGCGGACGCGACGGGCCTTTCCATCCTCTTTCCTCCGGAGGTTTTGCTCTCCGGCGGCGCGGGCTGCGTCGGCTGCGCCTCTCCGTAACGGTTGGATAACTGTTTCGCTATCTCCGGGAAGAGGCTGTTCATATAACGCCTCGCGGAATCTTTGCTGATAAACGACAACTCTTCCGCAATTTCCCGGTAACTCTTCAGCATTCCGTTGGGATAACGGTAATGTCCCGTTTCTACATAAATGGCGAAAGCCTTCTCCTTATCGCGGCGGCTCTGCAGCGGCAGGCCGTTTCTCATATTCTGTCTGATGGAAAAGAAGCGCGCATCGGCCTCGGAGATGTTTTTGTGCAGCACGGCGTCGATAAAGCCCTGCCCCGCGCCCATCCTTTTCTTCGCCCAAAAGCGGTGAAAACCGTCTATCAGGTAAAGCCGCCCGTCCGCAAGCCGCGCCACATCGACGGGAGGCATATCGGCGCCGTTCTCGTAGCATTGCGCGTAGGTCTCCACCGCGTCGCCGCTGATATCGCTGCGGGAC
>CAKSWL010000074.1 GCA_934511335.1 uncultured Cloacibacillus sp.
GCTGCGGGTCGTCGGCGATGACCGTGCCCACGCCTGTAAGCACCGCGTCGTTTGCCGCCCGCATCAGGTGCACGCGCGCGCGCGACTCCGCGCCCGTAACCCAGCGGCTCTCGCCGTTTGCGAGCGCCACCTTGCCGTCAAGCGAGGCGGCGCACTTAACCGTCACCCATGGGCGGCCCTGAACCATGCGCCGGATAAAGCCGCGGTTCATCCAGCGGCATTCCTTTTCCAGCAGGCCGCTTTTTACCTCGATGCCCGCGGCCCTGAGCTTTTCCAGCCCGCGGCCGGCGACCCGCGGGTTCGGGTCGGTCATTCCCGCGATCACGCGCCTCGGCCGACGCTCCGCCAGCATGTCGGCGCAGGGAGGCGTCCTTCCGTAGTGCGAACAGGGTTCGAGGGTCACATAGATATCCGCCCCTTCGATGTCCCCTCCCGCGTCGCGCACCGCCTCCACTTCGGCGTGGGGGCCGCCGCATATCTTGTGCCAGCCGCGCCCGATTATCTGTCCGCCGCGCACGGCGACGCAGCCGACGCGGGGATTCGGGCTGCACTGTCGCCCGTTGCGCGCCAGTTCCAGCGCGCAGGTCATATAATATTCGTCAATTTTGCTCTGCGGCGGCGCCATCGGCGTTCGCCTCCTTCACAGCGTTAGTCATCTCTTCCTGATCGTCCTCGTTCAGCTTCGCCAGAATCCTCTTCGCGAGCGCCGGCCCGATCCCCGGCGCGGCGGCAAGCTCGTCGGCGGGGAGGTCTCTGATCGCCCGGACGCTGCCGAACCTTGTGATGAGCATCGCCGCCTTGGCCTTCCCGATGCCGGAGACCTCTTCGATCTTGCTTCGCTTGAAACTCTGGGCGCGCCGTGTCCGGTGCGAAGTGATCGCGAAACGGTGTGACTCGTCGCGCACATGCTGCAGCAGCCGCAGCACGGGGTCGGTATAGTCAAGCCGCACCGGCTCCTTGCGGTCCGGAAGATAGACCTCTTCAAATTCTTTCGCCAGCGAGATTATCGGGATGCTGCGAATGCCGAGATCGTCGAGCGCCTGTATCGCGAAGTCGAGCTGCACGGGGCCGCCGTCGATCAAAATCAGCTGCGGCAGCGGCTCCTGCCCCTTGAGGCAGCGGCTGTAACGGCGCGTCAGCGTCTCTTTCATCGAACGGAAGTCGTCGATCCCTTCCACCGTACGGATGTTGAACTTTCGGTAGAGCGAAGGGTTAGGATAGCCCTGCTCGAAGACCACGGCGACGCCGACGGTGTATTCCCCCGCGCTGTGCGAGATATCAAAACCGTCGATGCGCCAGGGCAGGATCGGCAAATCAAAGGTCCTCTGCATCGCGTTCAGCACCTCGAAGAAGTTATCCTGCCCCGATGGGATGTCCGGTATCGTGTGCTGCTGGCGGCTGACGCGCCAGATCGCGCGTATCGTGTCGCGCAGGTGCGCCGCCTCTTCAAAACGCATCTCGCGCGCAGCCCTGTCCATCCGCCGGCGCAGCCTCTCGATAAGCTCCGCTCCCTGCCCCTGCAAAAGCAGCACGACGTCGGCTACGCGGTCGCGATACTCGTGCTCCGTACAATGTTCACAGCAGGGTGCAAGGCAGCGGCCGAGAGAATATTTCATACAGGGGCGCCCTCCCGTCGGCTTCGCGAGCTCGCTCTTGCAGGAGCGCAGCGGCAGATAACGCTCGACCAGCCGCAGCAGCGCCCGCACCTCCTGCACGCGGACATAGGGCCCGATGTAGACCGCCCCGTCGTCAAGCTTGATGCGCGTCACGACGATCCGCGGGTACTTTTCCGCGGTGATTTTGATATAGGCGTAGCGTTCGTTCATCTTGAGATCAACGTTGAAGAAGGGCTGATAGAGCTTTATAAGCCGGTTCTCCAGAATCAGCGCCTCGATCTCGCTCTCCGTGCGCATCGTAGAGATATCGCGTATCGTCGCGACAAGCTTGCGCAGGCGCGGCGAGGCAAAGTTGCTGTGACGGAAATAGGACGAGACCCTTTTTCTGAGGGACTTGGCCTTTCCGATATATATGATCTCCCCATGCCCGTCGCGCATGAGATAGACGCCGGGCTTGTCAGGAAAACCCTTGACAAATTTTATCAATTCTTCTTTATTCAAAAAATTAACCCTTTCTGTGATTGCAGTCCGCCACCACATGGTATAGGATATCACAATAATGTATAAGAAGTAACGCGGAGGTGCTCAAAGATGGCATTGACAGTATATAATGACTTAACGAGAACAAAGGAAAAATTCGTCCCGATCGAGGAGGGCAAGGTCCGCTTCTACGTCTGCGGCCCTACCGTCTACAATTACTTTCATATAGGAAACGCGCGGCCCTTCGTGATCTTCGACGTTTTCAGGCGTTATCTCGAAAGTCTCGGCTACGAAGTGAAATACGTCCAGAACTTCACCGACATCGACGACAAGATGATAAAGCGCGCCCATGAGGACGGCGTCACCGTCGCCGCGCTTGCAGAGCGTTTTATCAACGAATACTATCAGGACGCCGACGCCCTCGGCATCCGCCGCGCGACGGTGAACCCGCGCGCCACGCACGAGATGACGGCGATCATAGAGATCATCAGCGCCCTCATCGAAAAAGGGCACGCCTACGTGGTGGACGGCGACGTCTATTTCAACGTCGCGAGCTTCAGCGAATATGGCAAACTCTCAAAACAGAGCGTCGACGAACTGCTCTTTGGCGCGCGCATCGACGTCGACGAACGCAAGCGGCAGCCTCTTGACTTCGCGCTCTGGAAATCCGCCAAGCCCGGCGAGCCCTCCTGGGAGAGCCCCTGGGGCCTTGGACGCCCCGGCTGGCACATCGAATGCAGCGCGATGTCGACCAAATATCTCGGCAAGACGATCGACATTCACGGCGGCGGCAGCGACCTCATCTTCCCGCACCACGAAAACGAGATCGCGCAGTCCGAATGCGCCAACGAGACCCAGTTCGTAAAATATTGGCTCCACAACGCCTACCTGCTCATCGACAAGGAGAAGATGTCAAAGTCTCTCGGCAACTTCCTCACCGTACATGACGTGCGCGAGAAGCTGAATCCGCTGGTCTTGCGCTTCTTCCTCATGAGCGTCCACTACCGCTCGCCGCTCAACTTCTCGCAGGAGGGGCTCGAGCAGGCGAAGGCGGCGCTCGAAAGGCTCCATAACTGCTACGCCGATTTGCTCTTCGCGCTCGGCAACCGTGCCGCCGGCGGCGCGGACGAGACGCTGCGCGCAGCTGTAAAGGCAGCGGAAGAGGGCTTCACCGCCGCGATGGACGACGACTTCAACACCGCAGGGGCGGTCGGCTGCATCTTCGAGATGGTGCGGGCGGTCAACGTCCACCTGACGGAGCACCAGGAGATCGACAGGGAAGCGCTGACTGAGGCAAAGTCTTTCTTTGAAAAGACCGACGGCATCCTCGGCTACCTGCCGGCGGCAGATAAGGAAGATGACGCGGACGCAGAGATCGACGCGCTCGTCGCCAAGCGTACAGAGGCGAGGAAAGCGAAGAACTTCAAACGTTCCGATGAGATCCGCGACCTGCTCGCCGCCAAGGGCGTCGTCATCGAGGACACGCCGCAGGGGCCGCGCTGGAAGAAGACGCTGTAAGCGAAACGCAGCTTTTTAATTTAAGCGGGAGGCGGTGCGGGACTTTTTGGCCCTGCACCGCCTCTGACTGCCGGTTTATAAAGGGCGGCAATATGTTCCGGGCGGGGCGCTTGCGACTCAAAAGCGGCCCAGTGCTGCTGCTCTGGAGCAAAGAGCCGCCCAGCTTCTGCCGGCTCAAAGAGCCTGACGGCGGCGACGGCGGTAGGGGCGAAGAGCCCACGGCGGAAGCGGAGGCCTAGAGGCGGCTAGGGCGCCGGAACTGGCCGAATGATACTGGAAGGTTATGAAGGTGAATAGGTATCGGAGGTTTAGCGTTTACGAAAGCTCGCGGTCCCTCAAAAGACAAATATTGGGCCTCACCACATACAAGGGAGCCTGAACGCATTATACCGCGTTCAGGCTCCCTATATGGCTGGCGGATCCGATGTCTCGCTTACAGGAACGAGCAGGCTGACGACGGAGCGCCGTATTTGATGCCGCTGATCTCGTCGAGTTTCTGGACGTTGTGTACCGCGTTGATGTAACGCAGCGTGCCGCTCTTGGCGCGCATGACGAGCGAAGAGGTCTCGATGCCCTCGCCGGAGTAGCGCACGCCTTTGAGCCAGTCACCGTCGGTGACGCCGGTCGCCGCGAAGAAGACGTTTTCGCATTTGACAAGGTCGTTGAGGTGCAGGACCTTATTAACGTCCATGCCCTTCTCTTTGCACTTCTCGCGTTCCTCGTCGTTGCGCGGCCAGAGTTTGCACTGCATGTTGCCGCCGACGCATTTAAAGGCGCAGGCTGTGATGACCGCCTCGGGAGATCCGCCGACGCCCATCAGCAGGTCGATGCCGGAGTTCGGCTTGCAGGTCGAGAGAGCGCCAGCGACGTCGCCGTCGGGAATGAGGCGGATACGCGCGTGGATCGAACGGATCTCCTTGATGAGCTCCTCGTGGCGCGGCCTGTCAAGGACGACGACCGTGACGTCTTCCACCGATTTTCTCAGCGCGCGCGCGACGGCTCTGATGTTGTCGGTCGGCGTGGCGTCGATGTTGATCGCGTGCGCCGCGTAGGGACCGGTGGCGATTTTGTCCATGTAGAAGATATGCTGCGGGTCGAACAAGGTGTTTCTCTCCGCGAAGGCCACGACGCTGACGGCGTTCGGCAGTCCGTTCGCGGTGAGGCGCGTACCGTCGATCGGATCTACCGCTATATCAACCTGAGGTTCTGTTCCGCAGCCCAGCTTTTCGCCGTTGAAAAGCATCGGCGCTTCGTCTTTCTCGCCTTCACCAATAACAACTACCCCGTCCATGTCGACGGTATTGAGAATAAACCGCATCGCGTTGACCGCAGCTCCGTCAACGCCGTTCTTATCCCCGCGTCCCATCCAGCGGCCTGCGGCCATAGCGGCGGCTTCCGTCGCTCTTACCATCTCAAGCGCTAGATTTCTGTCTGGTGCAGACATAATAAAACCCCTCCGTATTGTTATTTTAAGGCCGACGCCGCGTCAAACCCTCACGCGGCAGAAGAGGGCCTCGTCTATGTACTCTAGATGATACCCCAAATCAGGCAAAGAATCCACCTCTGAGCGACTCTTTTTGCCGATCTCCGCGCCGGCGTTGAGAAGTTCGGCGCGTAAAAAGGCCCTTCGTGCAGGCATTTCACGGTATCGGCCAACGCGCCCTGGAGGCGCCGCTCAGATTGTCTTTTCAGCGTAAGAGGATTTTACCCGTCTTTTTTGGCAGCGTTTCGATAAAAAGACGAAAGCGCGGCGCGGCCGAGGCCGCACCGCGCCAAATGGCGCCTATGTTTTTTGAACGGGCCGCCGTTTCGCGGCATCTTGCCTATTTTGCGGCGGCCAGCTCAGGGAAACGGGCAAAGACTTCGTCTACATGCTTCAGGTAATACTCCAGATCAAACAGCGCCTCCAGGTCGGCGGGGGTCATTTTCTTAATCCGAGGATCGGCTTTCAGAAGATCGAGCAGCGGGACCTTTTCGTTCCAGCAGCGCATGGCGTTGCTCTGCGCGATGGCGTAGGCCTCTTCGCGGCTGACGCCCTCTCTTTCGACGAGCGTGATGAGCACGCGTCCCGAGAAGAGCAGCCCCTTGGTGATGTCGATATCCTCCATCATCTTGTCGGCATCCACCACCAGACCGCTCATCACCTTGACCATGATCTTCGTCATGTAGTGCGCCAGATGGAAGGCGTCGGGCCACATCACGCGTTCGACCGAGGAGTGGCTGATGTCGCGTTCGTGCCAAAGGGCGATGTCCTCCAGCGCCGGCACGGCAAAGCCGCGCAGCAGGCGCGACATACCGCAGACTCTTTCGCAGAGGATGGGGTTCTTTTTATGCGGCATCGCCGAGGAGCCCTTCTGTCCCTTTTTGAAGGGTTCAAGCGCTTCAAGCACTTCTGTGCGCTGGAGGTGACGCACTTCGAGCGCGAGACGCTCAAGGGTGCCGCCAAAGATGGCAAGGTCGGTGACGATACGCGCGTGCCGGTCTCTTTGGATGACCTGTGTAGAAACGGGGTCGATCCCCAGACCAAGCAGTTCGCAGACGCGCGCCTCGATTTTTGGGGGGCAGTTGGCGTAGGTACCGACGGCACCCGACAGCTTGCCGACCATCATCTCTTTTTTGCTCTGCGTCAGCCGCTCGATGTCGCGCCCCAGCTCGGCGTAGTGGTTGAGCAGCTTGAGGCCGAAGGTGGTCGGCTCGGCGTGGATCCCGTGCGTGCGTCCGGGGCAGGGCGTGAGCTTGTATTCGACGGCCTTTTCCCCAAGGATCTTATGAAGTTTTTTAAGTTCGGCGACGACGACGTCCATGCTCTCTCCAAGCAGGAGCGAGGAGGCGGTGTCGATGACGTCGCTGCTCGTCAGACCGAGGTGGACGAAGCGCCCCGATTCGCCGATCGTCTCGGCCACGCTCGACACAAAGGCGATCACATCATGCTGTGTCACCTCTTCTATTTCTCGGATACGTTCGACGGAGAACCCCGCCTTTTCTTTTATGCTGCGAAAATCTTCGTCCGGCACCGCTCCGGCCTCGTTCCAGGCCTGTGTCGCCGCGAGTTCGACGTCGAGCCAGCGGCGAAAGCGGTTTTCGTCGGTCCATATTTTTTTTATCTCCGGTGTTTCGTAGCGCTGTATCATCAAGATAGCCTCCCTTTATAAATTGCCTTTTTGAAAATTTTAATCTCCGCGTCGGGGGTAACAGGGCTGCGCGCCGCGCGATTCTCTTTTCCAGTCTTCTCGCACCAGTTCCAGCCAGCTGTCGTAAAGGCCGCTCTTGAAGTCTGGGAAGGTATAGAAGAAATTCTCCCAGCGTCCCTTCCGGCGGCAGAGCGTCACCTCGCAGAAGATGCCGTCCCGCAGGTAGACGCGGTGCGCCTGCCCCTTCGTGGAGGCAAGCAAAAGCCTCGCTCCGTCGATCGTGCCGGGGTCAAGGTTGACGCGGCGGCTCTCGCCGGTCTTTCGTTCCAGGCGGCAGCTCTCGATCTTCCAGTCCGGCAGTTTCGACATCGGATAAAGCCCCGGATATGAAAAAAAGATCCGATCCAGCTCCGGCGAAATATCTTCGTAATAATTCGTCCAGACGAAGGGCATCCGCGCACTCACCCTCTCCGGTTCACCCCAGCTCCCGGCCAGCAGCAAGCGGGCCCGTTCGTATATTTTGGGGTCGCCTCGCGGCACCAGAAGCGCGACGATCTTCTTGACCAGCGGGTCTCGCGGATGCCTTCCCCCGCAGTCGCGCAAAAGTCCCTCGTTTTTATTCGGCTCTTCCGACATCAAGCAGCGTCTCCACAAAAGTGCGCGGATCAAAGAGCTGAAGGTCGTCTATTCCCTCACCAAGCCCCACGTAGCGTATCGGCATTTTGAGTTTGTCGGCGATCGCGATGACGATGCCGCCTTTGGAGGTGTTGTCGAACTTCGTGAGGACGACCCCCGTTATCGGCATCGCCTTGCCGAAGGTCTCGGCCTGCATAAAGCCGTTCTGTCCAGTCACCGCGTCCAGAACGATGAGCACTTCGGCGGGGCCTTCCGGCACCTCGCGCTTGATGACGCGCGTCACCTTCGACAGCTCTTCCATGAGGTTGGATTTCGTGTGGAGGCGTCCTGCGGTATCGGCGATTATCACGTCGTCGCCCGCGGCTTTGGCCGCCATTATCGAATCGTAGACGACGGCGGCGGGGTCGCTGTCCTGCGCCTGCGCGACGACGCGCACGCCCGCGCGTTCGCCCCAAGCCTTGAGCTGTTCGATGGCGGCGGCGCGGAAGGTGTCGGCGGCGGCCATGATGACTCTTTTGCCTTCGGCTTTAAGCTGAGAGGCCAGCTTGCCGGAGGTGGTAGTCTTGCCGCTACCGTTGACGCCGATCATGATGACGATCGACGGCTTCTGCGAAAGGTCCAGCGGCTTGCCCATTCCCGGCACCGCCTCCAGGCGGGAGACTAAAAGTTCGGCAAAGGCGGATTTAAGCTCCAGTTTTTTGGTTATCCTGCGGTCCACCATCACCTGCCTGAGATCGTTTATAAGCGCCTCGGTAGTGTCGATGCCGACATCTCCGAGTATGAGGCTCTCTTCAAGCTCGTCCCAGAAATCGTCGGTCACCGGGTCGTCGGAAAAGAGGTTTGATACGCTCTGAGTCCAGCGGTTCCCGGTATTTTTCAACTTTTCGGCAAATTTTTTAAATATCCCCATTCTTACACCTCCGCTTTTGCGCCGGCCGCGTTATCGACGCCCTTTTTCACGCCGCCGCGTCTGCGGCGCTGAAAATGGCGCTTCGGGCGTTCGCCGCCGGCCGACGCCGCTTTTTCATCTTTCGGCGGTTTGACGTCCGCGGTATTCTTTACCTTTTGTATGATCTCCGCGCAAATCTCTTCCTGCTCGTCATGAGCGTTCTGCTGCTCGTGCTTCGGATGATGCTTTTTTCTCTTCTTATTGCCGCGCGGCTTTTGCTCCGCGTTCGCCGCCCCGCCCTCGGCGCGGCGTCTGGCGGCCGATTCATCCCGCCTGGGTTCCGCGGTGGGCCTTTCGCCGCTTTCAAGGCGCTGCATACATTTGGGGAAAATATCCTGTATCTTGAAGATCGGCTCTTCGGCCTCCTCTTCCGGCACCACCCATTCTTCGCCGGCGGAGACGGTCGCTTTGAACTCTTCAAATTTGTCTTTCGGGACCTTCACCTCGCCCTTGCCGGCGATAAAACAGCGCAGGCTCTTCGTCGGCAGGTCTATGCCCGAGACGATCACGTTGCCGCT
>CAKSWL010000075.1 GCA_934511335.1 uncultured Cloacibacillus sp.
GCACTCCGCCCCGTTCACTATAAAGCATTCGGCCTTCGTGCCGAGCTTCGTGTAGGTGGGAAATCCCGCGCCGCCCTCGCCGACTATGCCGGCCCACTTGACCGCCTCTAATAATTCCATCTTCTCACTCTCCCTTGCCGCCGGGCAGTTCAAAGTTGTCTACTATCGCCACGACCGTGGCGTCGACGGGGACGGACATGTCGCCCGCGGCGCTGCGCGCCGAGCTTCCCCCGACGAAGAGCACCGTTTCGCCGCAGCCCGCGCCGATGACGTCGGCGGCGATGATCGGCGCCCCGTCGGCGTTCCCGGTCGTGATGTCTATGCGCTGAAGGATCAGGAGCGTAAGCCCGGAGAGCTTTTGATCTTTGCGCGTCGCCCATATGTTGCCTATCACTCTCGCAACCTTCATCGTCTCTTCCTCCGTCAGCGGCGCTCTATTACGATCTCATGCGCCTGCGCGTATTCTTCGGCCAGATCGGTGAGTATCGCGCGTTCCGCGACGCGGACCACGGAGGCCCCGCCGCCGCGCGCCGCGACGATGTCTTTTTCGGTGATCACGCGCTTTTTGAACGCGACCTCTTTACGCGGCCTCCCGCCTGCTTTTTCAGGGGCGCGGGAGCACGGCGCGCCGCCGCCTTTTTGTTTTTCAAGCATTTCCAGCTTCTCTATGACGCGCCTTACGATTTCCGCGATCAATTTTTCATAGTCCATCCGGGAAACCTCCTTCCTAGACCTTGCAGTTCATCGCGATCCCCGCGGGCGTTACGAGGAAGGGATCGTCCGGCTTCACGGTGCGGATGCCGGTCACCTTTTCAAAGACCTCCTCGATGCCGGTGAGGCGGCTCGTCCCGCCGCAGAGATAGATCGCGTCGGTCTCGTCTTTATCTATGCTGCGCGCGACGATCGTCGCCATCTTTTCAATTACCGGGCGCACGACGGGGAAGATCTCCGCGTGCTTGCGATAGTCCTGTTTGACCGCCTCGGCCTGCTTAAAGGGGATGTGGTAGTTTCCCGAGAGAACGAGGCTTAAGTGCGTCCCGCCGGTCGGCTCGTCATAAACCTTTTCCACGACGCCGTCTTTGAATATCGCAAGCCCCGTCGTGCCGCCGCCGATGTCGACGACGACGCCGTTTTCTATTTGGTAGACGGAGTTCGCCGCCGTCGGTTCGTCAAGGATTTCCGTCACTTCGAAGCCCGCGCCCTCCGCGATGTACCGGTGCGTGCGGGCGCTGCTCTCGGTGCCGGCGGGCATCGCGATCGCGCATTTGCCAAGCTCCGTGCCCAGCCGCCTTTGCAGCTTACCCTTAAGGCGGCGCACACTCGCAAGCGCCCCCTGATAATCGACGACGACGCCGTCGCGCAGGACGCCCGCCGCCTCTTTTTCACAGGCGACGGGGTCGTCCTTCTCGTCGAGCACGACGATGACGATATAGGCGGTGCCAAGGTCGAGGCCGGCCTTGAGTTTTTGACCCGCCGGCTTAAAACACTTTTTCTCCGCCGCCGCGACGCGCGCCATGTAGTCGTTTACCCGCTTGAGATCCATCATTGTACGGCTTCCTGCTTCATTATCTGTCCGAGCGTGAAGCCGCGCACGTCGGCGGCGTTCGCCTCGTCAAAGTCTATGTGCATGCGGTAGCTGAATTTATCGCTGACGCGCAGCACGACCTCCTGCAAGATCACCGGCCTGTCGGTAAAGAGCCGGACGCTGACGATCTCGCCGTTTTTGAAGCCCAGGTGACGCGCGGTCGCCGCCGGCACATGGACGTGGCGCTTCGCTATTATCACGCCCTGGGGGATCGTCACCGCTCCTTTGGGCCCCTCGATCGTGATGCGGCCGCTGCCGTCGATGTGTCCCGACTCGCGTATCGGCGCGTCGATGCCGAGGGAGACGCAGTCGCTTTTGGAAAGTTCCACCTGCGTCTGTCCCCGGAAGGGGCCGAGCACCGCGACCCCGTCCATCCGTCCCTTCGGCGTGACGAGGCTCACACGCTCCTCCGAGAGGTATTGCCCCGGCTGGGAAAGCGGACGCTTAGGGGTCAGGCCGCTTTTATCGGCGCCGAAGATCACCTCCCAGTCCTTCTCGGAGAGGTGCACATGGCGCGCGGAGACCTCGACCTCGACGAGCCCAGCTTTCGTGATCGCGTCAAGGACGCGGTTTACGATCTCCGCCGTGATTTTGTTCGCCGCGCCGCTCATAGGCCGTTCTCCTGCAAATAGAGGCACATCATGATATGCACGGCGCTCGAGAGGCGGTTGAATATTTCGAGGATGTCCTGCCGCTCATAGCTCGTACCATTTTTAAAGGCGTTCACCGCCGTCACCTCCGCTTCGCGCACCGCGGCGCGCAGTTGGTTCAACATGGCGTAAGCCGCTCCCATCTTGTAGTCGGGCAGACGCATGTATTTCACGTGAAAGAACTTCATCGGCGCGTGCGAACGCTCGTGCAGCTCATCTGGCGTGAGGCCGATTATCTTCTCCACGCACAGCGGCTCGTTGAGGGCGTCGCAGCGCATGATCTCGCGCAGCACGCCGAGGATGTCGTCAAGCTCAGCGATCAGCTTGCCATAACCCGTCTTTTCGTTCAGTATCGCCTGATCGAGCACAATAAGCGACTGAAGGCTGTCCAGCTTGCCGCGAAAGGCGATTCGCGGGTGGTTCTTCACCACCAGCATATCTCCCTCGAGCTGCGTCATATATTCCGGCTTTTCAAGATAGAGCGCGCCCGTCTCGTAATCTCTGTATTTCGCCGGCAAAGGGGCCGCCGCCGGCGCCTCTTTCGCGGGCGAGGCCTCCCTTTGCCGGCCGGGCTCAGCCTCCCTGTCGATCTTTATCTTTCGCTGCTGCAAGTATCCGCGCGCCGCGGGCGAAAGCATTTTGCCCGCCGGCACGTAATATTCCGTAATCTCGCTTCTTCTTAATTCATCGCGCAGCATCGCCTCGGTAATAATTTTCAAGGGGATCAACTCCTAACAGAACTCCCATAATCCAGAAGGGCTCTTACGCCTCCTCCAAAGATAGATGTGCCGAACGCTAAGCGCGCGGCCGGCGGCCGTCTGTCAAATATGCCTGAGCTTCAGGCCGGCGCCGCGCGCGGCGCGTTCAATCATCGGCTTCCGAGAGTCGGGAGCAGGTAGTCCGCATCCGCCGCGGGACGCGGAATCACGTGGACGGAACGCAGCTCGCCGACCCTTTCGGCGGCCGCGGCACCGGCGTCGGCAGCGGCCATCACCGCGCCTACGTCTCCGCGCACCATGACGGTCACGAGGCCGCCGCCGACCTGTACCTTGCCGATGAGGCTCACGTTGGCCGCCTTTACCATCGCATCCGCCGCCTCGATGGCGGGGACGAGTCCCTTTGTCTCAATCATTCCAAGTGCCTGCTGATTCATCATCGTTTATTCCTCCGTTAGTTTATTTTTTATCTCCGCCGGTCCCTTGACGCGCGCCGCAGGGCGGCGCTAGGAACGCAGCCTTTTCAGTATTTCCGCCACTACCGCGCCCACATCCACGTTCTCAAGGTCCGCCGCGCCCTCGATGCCGCTCTCGCAGATGCCCTCGGGACATTCGGGCATCGAGGCGCACACCTCCGCCTGCGTACGCAGCGGATAGGCGACGCGGCGTTCGTTGACGAGGTTCAGCGGCCCGACGTTGTCCGAGGTCGAGCTGCCGCCCTCCGCGCCGCAGCCAAGGGTGAGCGCGGGCGCCAGCCCCGTCGTCGCGCCGACTCCCCCCAGCGTGCTTCCTGCGTTGACGATGACGCGCGAAACGGGGATGCGCGCTGCGAAGTAGGCGATGATCTTCTCGTCGCGCGAGTGGATGGAGAAGGTGTGCCCCGCTCCCTCGTAACGGAGGATCTCTTCGCACTTCTCGCAGACCTGTCTATAGTCCGGCGCTCTGTAGAAGGCGAGTATCGGGGCCAGCTTCTCGTTCGAATATGGATGCCCGTAGCCGACGCCGTCCTCCGGCGCGACGATGACCTTCGCTCTTTCGGGGATGACGAGCCCCGCGAGCTTCGCGATGTCCTGCGCGCTTTTGCCGACGATCTCAGGGTTCATCGTGCCGTTGGCGCGAAGGATGTACTTCCCGAGCTTGGCCCGTTCGCTGTCGTCGAGGAAATAACAGCCCTGACGCTCCATCTCCGCCCTGACCTCCCCGCAGTAATCGTCCGCGCAGATCACAGACTGCTCCGAGGCGCAGATCGTGCCGTTGTCAAAGGTCTTGGAGGCGACTATTTGCGCCACCGCCTCTTTGAGGTCGGCGGAGCGGTCGATGAACGCAGGCCCGTTTCCCGGGCCTACGCCGATCGCCGGGTTTCCCGAGGAATAGGCGGCGCGCACCATCGCCGCGCCTCCCGTCGCCAGGATCAGCGCGATATGCGGGTGGCGCATCAGCGATTCGGTCGCCTGCACGGTCGGCATGGAGATGCAGCCGACGAGGTCCTCGTTGCCGCCCGCCTCGCTGATCGCCTGTTTTATCACCTTGACGGACTCCATGATGCAGCGCTTCGCCTGCGGGTGCGGAGAAAAGACGATGGCGTTGCCCGCTTTTAGCGAAATCAGCGCTTTGTAGAAGGTCGTCGAGGTCGGGTTCGTCGAGGGTATGATCCCCGCGATGACGCCCAGCGGCACGGCGATCGTGCGTACCCGCTTCTTTTCGTCCCAACCGATAACGCCGACGGTCTTCAAATCTTTGATATATTCATAAACCGCGCGGCTTCCGAATACGTTCTTTATTTTCTTGTCCGCCGGGATGCCGAAACCGGTCTCTTCGCAGGCCATCACGCCGAGGCGTTCCGCGTTTCTTACGCCGGCGTCGGCGACCGACTTCACGAGCCGGTCTACATATCCCTGGCTCTGCCCCGCAAGCTCCGTCTGCGCCTCTTTTGCCGCGCTGACCAGCTCGCGCACCTCCTGAACGGACAGAAGATCTTTATCACGCAGCTGCATATTATCTCTCCTGTTCTCTCTCCATCGCCGCCAAGAGAGTCCTTTTGTTGGCCCTCTTGATCTTTTTCTCGCCCATCGGAAGCCCCAGTTCGCGCGCCAGCGCGCGGAGCTCCGCAAGCGTCATCGCGCCGGGCTCTTTATCTACGTGCCTTGCTTCGCGCGCCGGCCCTTTTCCCACCGCCGGCGGCAGCGCCGCGGGCAGGAATGATCTCTCCGCAAACGCCGCTTCGCCCGTTTCTTCCTTTTCAAGCCTTGGCGCCCCCAGAGGAGAGAAAGCCAGCCGTACGAGCATGGCGGCAAGCTGGTCGGCGGGGCGCGCGATTACGGATGCCGAAAGCAGCGTCCCCCGCGACGCGACGCGCGCGGCGCCCAGCGACGCCCTGACCGCGGCCACTTCGCCCGTTATCAGCAGCGAAACGAGGCCGCCGCCGTCGCGGCGGCAGCTCTGAAGCCGGACGTCGGCGGCTTTCAGCGCGGCGTCCAGCCCGCCCACCGCGGGCAGATATCCGAGAAATTCCATCAGCCCCAGCGCTTTCATCGTTTAAGCCCTGGGATCCTCCGCCACATGCTCGACGGCCGCCGCGAAGGCGTCGCAGGCCGCTTTGCAAGCTGACTGCGAGCCGGTTAGCAGGCCGCCGCCGAAGTTGGTCTCGGAGGGCGGGGCGTAAAAGACGCACATACGGACGTCGGCGGCCTTCATCGCGGCGTCGATGCCGTAGACCGCCTCCAGCGGCGGCGCGATCAGGTAGGCCAGCGCCTCGCCCTCGGCGACGCCCGCCATCTTAGAGAGGTAGGAGCCGGTGCGCGATATGCAGAAGGCGTAGTAGGGCACCGTATCGTCGTCGTTCGCCGAGACGAAGTGCGCCACGTTCTCTATCATATCCACCGCCGCCGCAAGGCCGCTTTTGACCTCGGCGGGATTCGGACCCGCCAAGACGCCGATGATCTCTCCCGCAAACTTCGTCGTCGCGTTGCCGGCGCCCGCGTACATGCTCTTCGCGTAGACGACCTGGACGTCGGCGGCCTTCGTCGCCTCGTCGAGCGCCGTGTAGGTGACGTCGTCGGAGTCCGAGGTGATGAGCGCCAGCGAACGCTGAGCGGGCGCGAGGCCGAGCTCTTTGGCGAGAGAGGAGTCGACGTTGGGAATTATCTTTGTCGCCAGTACATTTGCCTTCAAAGGATCTCTTTTCATAGCCCGTGCCTCCCCTGCTACAGCTTTAGATCTGTGCCGCTGGCCTTCTTTTCCAGCATTATCTTGATGACCTCCGCGATGTGGGCTCCCGCCTCCACCGGCGGCGTGCCGTCCCGGTGGATGTTGGAAATAACCGTCCGGCGCGCCTCTGGCATGCCGACCGTACCCTTATAGGTGATGTAGGCGGACATTGATTCGGCGGTAATCAGCCCTGGACGTTCGCCGACGAGGTCGCAGGTGACGGTCGCTCCCGTGAGCTCAGTGATTTCATCCTCAACGCCGACGCGCCCGTATTCGACAAAGAAGGGCGTGCCCACGTCGATGCCGTAGCTCTGGAGCCCCTGCAGGAGGGCAGGGAGCAGGTCGGGAATGTTCGCCGCCACCGCCGCCGAGGATAGCCCGTCGGAGACGAAAACCTGGACGGCAGGGTTCTTTTTGCATTTTTCCTTCACCATCGCCGCGCCTGCGGGGTCGAGCCTGCGTCCAAGGTCTGGGCGGGTGAGATATTCGTCCTTGCTGGTGCACATGGTGCGCACGACGAAGAGCCCCTGCCTTTCGACGAACGCAATATCCATCGGCGAGAAGACCGCGTCCTGCGCCGCGGAGTGCGCCGCGCGGAACTCGAGCACCGGCAGCGTCTTGTAGCGCGCGCCGGCCTTGCCGATTCCAAGGCGGGCGGGGGTGTATTGTTTTAGGTCATAGTAGGCGTCGCGGTTCACCGGGTTCTCCACCAGATATTGTTTGCGGATATCGATCGCCGAGACGTCGGGAACAAAGCCGTCGCCGACCATAACGGCGCTCGCAGCCGCCGCCCCGCCTGTATCTCCGCCGCCCTTCTCAGCCGCGGCCGCACTGGGGGCCGCTGTACCGCCGAGGTTCATCTCTGTCAGCACCTGTTCTATAATCGCCTTAAGCGCATCCTGATCTACCATTTTCAAAGCCTCCTATCTGCCAGCGAACACCGAGGCGTCTCCCGCAAGCGGCGTCAGACGCCCGTCCCTTAGGAAGCCCATCTTTTCGAGCCACTCCTCGAAGGGCTTGATGGGGCGCAGGCCGAATATCTCACGCAGCGTCTGTGCCTCGTGATAGCCGGTGCACTGGTACATGAGCATGCAGTCGTCGCCCTGAGGGACGCCCATGATGTAGTTGCAGCCGGCGGCCACAAGCAGCGCCGCGAGGTTTTCTATGTCGTTCTGGTCGGCCTTCATGTGGTTTGTGTAGCAGGCGTCGCAGCCCATCGGGACGCCGGAAAGCTTGCCCATGAAGTGGTCCTCGAGCCCCGCGCGCGTCACCTGCTTTGAATCGTAAAGATACTCCGGCCCGATGAAGCCGACGACGGTATTGACAAGGAAGGGATGATAATGGCGGGCAAATCCGTAGCAGCGCGCCTCCATCGTCAGCTGGTCCCAGCCGTTGTGCGCCTCCGAAGAGAGCTCCGAGCCCTGCCCCGTCTCAAAATACATCACGTTCGGCCCCGTCGAGGTGCCGTGGCGGAGCATCATCTCGCGTCCCTCATCAAGCATCGCGGCGGTGAGGCCGAAGGCTTCGTTGCCCTTCTGCGAGCCGGCGATCGACTGGAACATCAGGTCGATCGGCGCGTTAAACTTACGCATCGCCTCCGTCTGCGTCGTCACATGCGCGAGGACGCAGATCTGCGTCGGCACCTCCCATTTATTCTTAAATTCGTCGAACAGCTTGAGAATGCGCGCCACCGACTCGACGCCGTCGTCGACGGGATTCAGCCCGAGCACCGCGTCGCCGCAGCCGAGGCTGAAGCCCTCCATCACCGAGGCGATGATGCCTTTCGGGTCGTCGGTCGTGTTGTTCGGCTGCAGCCGCGAAGAGAAGGTCCCCGGCAGCCCGATCGTCGTGTTGCAGCGGGCCGTCACCGGTATCTTTTTCGCCGCGTAGACGAGGTCGAGGTTGCTCATCAGTTTGCAGACGGCAGAGACCATCTCCGAGGTCAGCCCGCGCGATGCGCGGCGGATCATCTCCGTCGTCGTCTCCTCCCGCAGAAGCCATTCGCGGAATTCGCCGACCGCCTTGTTCTTGTGTTCGTCATAGATCCTTTCGCTGATGTCGTCCTGGATGATGCGTGTAACCTCGTCCTGCTCATAGGGCACGGCGGGGGTGTTGCGCAGCTCCGCGAGCGTCACCTCGGAAAGCACCACCTTCGCGGCGACCCGTTCCTCCGCGTTCTCCGCGGCGATCCCCGCGAGCTTGTCGCCGGATTTTTCCTCATTCGCCTTGGCCATCACCTCGCGCAGCGACTTAAATTCATAGGTATGGCCCAAAAGTTTTGTCTTGAGCTTCATGCAGCTATCACCTCTTTATTTTTCGTATGCCGCTGATTTGAGAGCGGAAGGAAAATCTTTCCCTTCAGGAGTTGAAAATCAGCGTCTTTATCACTACCGGCAGCACGTGGCCGCCAAATACCGGTTCGCCTAAATCTATATAATCGCCGCTTGCCGAATGTATCCCATCGATACATATCACCGGCTTTTTATGGGCGAGTTTGACATTTAGCGCGTGCCCAAGAGCCTTGCCGACGTCAGTCTCCACGACGACGATCAGCGGGTAAGGGCCCTCTATCACGGCGTGCGCCCCGGAAATCACCGCCTCGGCGAGCCGCTGCACCGCGGCGAAGGACTTGTAGCGGTCGCCCGCAAGCG
>CAKSWL010000076.1 GCA_934511335.1 uncultured Cloacibacillus sp.
GCCACATGGCCGGCCGAACTTTTACGCGCGGAACCTCCCGTGCAGGTGCTGAACATCTGCTGCGCCAACCCCGCGCAGCAGTCGCCGGACACGCGGCTGATCGAAGAGGCGCTGGCCGCCGTCGATTTCAAGGTGTGCAGCGAGGTCTTCATGACGCGCACCGCCGAACTCTGCGACCTCGTGCTCCCCGCCTCGATCTTTCTCGAAGAGGACGACTGGATCGGGAGCTACGGGCACAGCTATTTAAGCAAAAACGAACGTGTCGCCGCACCGCGCGGGGAATGCCGCAGCGATTGGGAAGTCTATGGGGCCCTCGCAAAACAGCTTGGCCTCGATGTGGATATGGAAGCGCTATTTGTGCGCATGAACGGGGCCGTCTCGGCTGATGCCCGCCTTCGCGAAGTCTCCCGCAATCTCTACACATGGGACGAGCCCTGCTACTGGAAACTTCCCGGCTCACGCGCGCGGCTGCCGGAGGAGGCGCCGCGGCCGACGGCTGCGCCTCCGGGATACCTGCGCCTCGTCACCGTCCACTCCGACCTCTACATAAACGGACAGAACGTCGACGCGCCAGCCAAATGTCTGGAGGCGGTCGTCAATCTACCAGAAAAATTTTGCCGGGAAAGAAATATCACCGCGGGCGACGCGCTGCGCGTCGTCTCCGCAAACGGCGCGGCGCTAGTCATGCGGGCGGCCGCGGACGGATCCGCCGCCGAAGACTGTGCATGGGCCACTCAAGGGCTCCCAGGGCTCAACGCGCTGACTTCGGCGTACGAAGCGCCTGGAAACGGCGCGGCCTACGCCGAATGTTTTGTAAAAATCGAAAAGCTGTAGCAGGACAGCGCCGGCCGCCTAAGAGATATCCTTCAGCGCTTCACGCAGCGCCCCTATCTCTTTGTTTCGGATATACTCGCCTATCTGCGCGCCTTTGAGCCCCTCGGGGATCCTGCACTTCGCGGCGGCTTTCAGCGCCGTCAAAAGACGTTCATAATCGCGGAGAAACTCCGGCAGCTCGCCGCCGTTGTCAACGGCGATTAAAACGCTGAAACCGTCAGGACCGAGAGGCTCTCTCTCCAACGCCCGGATCAGATCCCTGATCTTCGCAGGATTTTTCATGCGCGCGGGACGCATATGCTCTTTTGCCGCAAACTCCGCGCAGCGGCCCCAAAGACGCGGAAGTCCCAAGGCTTCCGTTATCTCTTTCATCAGCGCTGCGCCGCGTTCTTCGTGTCCGTAATGGTGCGGCAGCGTCTTTGCCGGCGTTTCGCCCTTTCCGATATCGTGCATCAGCACGGCAAAACGCACCTCGGGCCTATCCGTCAGCGCCGCCGCACCGTCGAGTGTGAGCATCGTATGTTCAAAGGCGTCGCCCTCCGGATGATACGCCGGCGGCTGGCTTTTGCCGATCAGCCTGTATACCCAGGGAAATTCCTGCTCCAAAAGGCCTGCTGCCAGCAGATTGCGGAAATAATGCGAAGGCCGGCGCGCGCCGAGCGCCTTTTCGAGCTCGGTAAATTTACGCTCTCTCGGCTCGCCCCGCAGCTCCGCCGCGCAGCGCCCCATCATCTCAAGGGTCGCCGGGTCTATCGAAAAACCTAACTGCGCCGCCTGACGCGCCGCGCGCAGGGCGCGCACGGGGTCCTCGCAGAAGTGCCCGGAGGTGGCTCGTATCAGCCGCAGGCCGATATCGCGGACGCCGCCGTAGGGATCGATCAAACGCCCGCCAGCGCCGCGCGCCATGCTGTTCACCGTCGTATCGCGCCGATACAGATCCTCTTCTATCGTGATCGCGGGCGAGCAGGATATCTCAAACCCCTTAGAGCCGGCGCCGTTTTTTCTCTCCCGGCGCGCGAAAGCGGTCTCGCAGAGCTGACCGTCTATCTCCAAAAGAAAGACCGGGAACGAGCGCCCCACCCGGCGCGCCTCGGGAAAGGCGGCGCAAAACGCCGCCGGCAAGAGGCCGCAGACGACATAGTCGCGGTCGTGGGTAGCGCGCGCCATCAGCGCGTCGCGGACGGCGCCGCCCACAAGATAGGCATCTCCGCCCGCTACTTTCACCTTTTCAAAAAACTCTCGTTCCTTCATGGCGGCATCAAAAAAGCCGCCGTCTCCGGCGGCTTAACGGTCGTGCTACTTGTCCATTATCTCTTTTTCTTTATCCGCAAGGACGCCGTCTATCTTCTTGATGAAGGCATCCGTCTTGTCCTGCGCCTCTTTCTGGAACTTCTTGAGGTCATCCTCAGTTATTTTGCTATCTTTTTCCATTTTCTTGAGGAGCTCTATCGCGTCGCGGCGGATATTGCGCACCGCCACGCGGCCCTCCTCCGCCATCTTGTTTACCATCTTCTTGAGCTCGACGCGGCGCTGCTGTGTGAGCTCCGGCAGGTTGAGACGGATGGACTCCCCGTCGTTCTGCGGCGTGATCCCCAGACTTGATGACTGTATCGCCTTTTCAATGGCTTTCATGGCGGTCTTGTCCCACGGGGTGATGACGATCTGGCGCGCCTCCGGCACGTTGACGCTGCCCATATTTTTAATGGGGGTCGGCGTCCCGAAATAATCTACCTTTATCTCTTCAACAAGTGCGGGATGTGCTCTTCCTGTGCGGATGCCGAGCATGGAGCCCTTCAGGTATTCGACGCTCTTTTCGCAGCGTGATGTCAGTTCTTTTAGTACGTTCTGAGGCATGCAGGTCACTCCTTATATTTTTTATGATTATGATACCCTTTAGTCTTCTTAAACGGAAGGGGGGAATCTCTTTCCGCCGCCTTCAGGATACTATCGAGCCGATATTTTCTCCGTCTATAAGCAGCCTGCGCAGGTTGCCTTTTTTAAGCACGTCGAATACCACGATGGGGATTTTATTTTCTTGGCAAAGCGAGAAGGCCGCGGCGTCCATCACCTTAAGCTGCATCTGAAGCGCGTCCATATATGAAACGTGCGGCATCCTTACGGCGTCGGAAAATCTCGCGGGGTCTTTGTCGTATATCCCGTCCACCTTCGTCGCCTTCAGCAGACAGTCCGCACCGATCTCGGAGGCGCGCAGCGCCGCGGTGGTGTCCGTCGAAAAATAGGGGGAGCCGGTGCCGGCGGCAAAGATGACGATGCGCCCCTTCTCAAGATGGCGTATCGCGCGGCGGCGGATCACCGTCTCCGCGATCTGGCGCATCTCGATCGCCGACTGCACGCGCGTCGGCTGGCCCAGGCGCTCAAGCGCGTCCTGCAGGGCAAGCGCGTTTATCACGGTGCCGAGCATTCCCATATAGTCGGCCTGCGCGCGTTCGATGCTCGTCGTCTGCGCGCCGCGGATGATGTTGCCCCCGCCGACCACCATCGAGATGCCGATACCTTCTCTGGCAACTTCAACTATCTGTTCGCATATTTCTCGTATCGCCTCATAATCAAGGCCCAAATGGGCCTCTCCGGCCAGGATCTCGCCAGAGAGCTTGAGAAGCACTCTGTTGTATTTGCGTTCCATATACTATCACCTTCCGAACAGATTTATTTTTCCCTAGAAAAAAGGCGAGGGATTTAAGAAAAATCCCCCGCCTTAAAAGTTCGTTTAGAAACTAGCCCTCGATCATAAAGCGGGCGTAGCGGCGAACGACGATGTTTTCACCGATCTTCGCGATATTCTCGACGATGAGATCCTTGATCTTGACATCCGGATTGCGGATGTACTTCTGCTCCAGAAGGCAGTTCTCCTCGTAGAACTTGTTGATGCGCCCTTCGGCGATCTTCTCAAGCATCTTCTCCGGCTTGCCCTCTTCGCGGGCCTGAGCCATGATGACCGTCTTCTCGTGTTCGACGACGTCCGCGGGGACGTCTTCTATCTTGATATATGAGGGGTTGGCGGCCGCGATGTGCATCGCGATCTCATGTCCGAGCGTGTTGAACTCTTCCGTACGGGCGACGAAGTCAGTCTCGCAGTCCAGCTCAAGCAGGACGGCAAGCTTCGCGTTGCTGTGCACGTAGGTGAACATCTTGCCCTGAGCGGCGGTACGCTCCGCCTTCTTGGCAGCCTTGGCGAGCCCCTTCTCGCGAAGGTAGTCGCAGGCCTTCTCCATATCGCCGGCGCACTCAACGAGCGCCTTTTTACAATCCATCATTCCGACCGAGGTGCGAGCGCGAAGCTCTGACACCATTGCTGCTGTGATCTCTGCCATCTTAATTGGTCTCCTTCCAGCCCTTCTGATCCGCAAGTTCTTTCGCGCGGAGCTTCATTTCATCCTCCGAGATATCCTCCATCGGGGGCTCGGCAGGCGTCTCTTCCGCGATGGCGGGCTCTTCCTTTTCCGCCGCGCGCGCGTCCTGCCCCTGGCGTCCTTCGATAAAGGCGTTGGCCATCAGGCCGACGACGAGCTCGATCGCGCGGATGGCGTCGTCGTTGCCGGGGATGGGATAATCCACCACGTCGGGATCGCAGTTCGTGTCGACGATCGCGATGACGGGGATGTCCAATTTATGTGCCTCGAGAACGGCGATCGTCTCACGGCGCGGGTCGATGACGAAAAGGGCATCGGGGACGTCCTTCATATCTTTAATGCCGGAGAGGTACTTCTCGAGCTTTTCGCGCTCCTTGCGAAGTTTGATGATCTCTTTCTTTGGGTACTTGTTGATGCTGCCGTCCTCTTCCATCTGCTGGAGCTCCGTCATGCGCATCACGCGGCGGCGGATCGTCGCAAAATTGGTAAGGAGGCCGCCGAGCCAGCGCTGGTTGATGTAGAACTGTCCGGCTTTGAGCGCTTCGTCGCGAATCGGGTCCTGAGCCTGGCGCTTCGTTCCCACAAAGAGGACGCTGCCGCCCGATTTCGCCACTTCACGGACGAAATCGTAGGCCCTCTCAAGGCCCTTGACCGTCTTCTGAAGGTCGATTATGTAAATCCCATTGCGCTCAGTGAAGATGAACGGCTTCATCTTCGGGTTCCAGCGTCTCGTCTGGTGTCCGAAATGGACGCCGCACTCAAGAAGCTGTTTCATGCTTACTACTCCCATGTGGATCCCTCCTGTTTTTTCCTCCAGCCGTCTCGCCCGCGCAAGAACCCCTAGGGGGGAACCTCTTTCGCGTCAACGACTGTGTGTGTTATACACCGTTCCTTAGTATATCACACAGGAACTTTAAAATGCAAACAAAAATCGGCGTTTATTCGCACGTCTAAACGCCGATTTACTTTTTGATAGGCGAGCGCGTCTAAACGCCGATTTTTGTGTGGCTAAAATTCAAAAGCCTTAACCTTCTCCTCACTCTCCGGGCGGCCCAAAAGGCTTCCCGCGACAAAGGCCGCGACCGCGATCACCAACGTTGGGACAATGGCGGTGGTGCCGGCGACGCTCGTCTTGGTGATATTGAACCAGAAAAAGGCAGCCGCCCCGCAGACCATCGAAAGGACGGCCCCCGTGGAATTGGCCCGCTTCCAGTAAAGACCGAAGAGAGTCGGACAGAAAAACACCGCCTCCAGGCCGCCGAAGGCGAAGAGGTTTATCCAAACGAGCAGCGACGGCGGCTTCATCGCCGCAAAAAATACCAGCACGCCGACGACCGCCGTCACCACGAGACTCATGCCGCGCACCTTACGGGGCGAAATACGGGCCTCGTCGTTCTTCACTATATAGTGAAAATAGAGGTCCTTAACGATCGCCGCCGAGCACATAATCAGCATCGAGTCCACCGTGGACATGATCGCCGCCAGCGGCCCCGCGATGAATATCCCCGCCCAGAAAGGAGACATCAGGCGCACTGTGAGCGTGGGCACCGCGAGGTCGCCGACCGTGATGTCGGGAATCACCGCGCGACCCATCGCGCCGACAAGGTGCATCGCGAGCATCGTAAAGCCGACGACGAAGGTGCCGACGATCATCGCGTTGTGCATCGAACGCGAATCCTTATAACCGAGACATTTCTGAGTCGTCTGCGGGAGCCCGAGAATACCGATGCCGACGAGCACCCAGAAAGAGAGGATGAAGGGTTTCGGGATCGCGTTGCCGCCGCCGGTGGGCGTCAGCAGCTGCGGATCTATCGAATAAAGCGTCTGCATGATGTTTTCCACGCCGCCGCCCGCGCTGATGACGGCGTATAGTATCGCCAGCGAGGCCAGAAGCATCATCACTCCCTGTATCGTGTCCGTCAGGACGACCGCGCGGAAACCGCCGACCGTGGTATATACGACGACCGTCATGCCAAAAATCAGCAGCCCCGTCTGATAGGAATAGCCGGTGACAGACTCAAAAAGACGCGCGCCGCCGATAAACTGCGCCAACATCGAGGCCATGAAAAACACCAGCAGCGCCAAAGAGGCAAGAATCACCACCGCGTCGCTGCCATAGCGGGCGCGGATAAAATCAGTGATGGTGACGGAGTGCGTGCGCCGCGCGATGAGCGCGAAGCGCTTGCCGAGCACGCCCAGTGTTAAAAAGGCCGTCGGCACCTGGATCATCGAGAGCAGTATCCAGCCAAGGCCGACGTTATAGGCGACGCCGGGGCCGCCGACGAAGCTGCTCGCGCTTGTATACGTCGTGATAATCGCCATCGCGAGGACAAAGCCTCCCATCGAGCGGCTGCCGATGAAATACTCCTCCATAAAGCCCTTCGTATCGCTCCTCTTGCCTGCAGCGCGGTTGCCCCAAATCGCAATCCCCATGATCAAGACAAAATAGAGGATCAGCGGTACTATCATGCCGGCGCGGTCAGTCATCTTTCTTTACCTCTTCTCTTTCATCATTAAGCGGCAGTTCCGTAAAAAACAGCCGAACCGCGATCCACAAGAGAAAAGATATCCCCACGTAACCGGCAATACAGCTATAGAAGAACCACTCGGGAAAACCGAAGATGTAACGGTATTGCGTGGGATCGTCGCCAAAGCCGTAGGCGGTCGCATACCACCAGACAAAAAAAAGCAGATAAAGACCGATGATTATAAAGATCTCCCGCCTCGTTACCTGTAAAAATTTTTTAGACGCCACGTCTTTTGCCCTCCATTTGATCAAAATCATGCGTTTATGGCGCATAAGTATAGTACAATTATAAAATATCAACAACATATGTCAGGTATTATACATTTTCAAAGTAACGCTTGAAAAGTTACAAAAATCGGGTATAATGCTTTGTGTCCTTCGGATGCGGGGAGGGGTGGCCGAGTGGTCGAAGGCGGGCGACTCGAAATCGTCTTATCGGTGCTGAGCCGGTACGTGGGTTCAAATCCCACCTTCTCCGCCATTTTCAGTCGAATAGAGGCCGCCTGTTTCAGGCGGCCTTATTTCATCCCCTTTAAAAACTTTTTTTTAAAGCTTTGAAAATCCCGCGACCCTTTCTACGGGGACGGTAAAGGCGATGGCTCTGGCGTCGGTGGACGGCCCCGCCTTTTCGATGATCGCGTCAATAATGGCATCCCGTCCCTCTTTGCTGGCGACGAGATAGATCATCTCCTTTTCCTCCGCGATAGTGAGACCGAAAAACTTCGAGGCAAAGCGAGCGCCGGTGCCTTTAGCATGGATGACCGTCCCCCCGCGCGCTCCGGCGTCGCGCGCCGCATCCATAACCATATCGACATAGCCCCTTTCTGCTATCGCGACGATCAGCGAATACTGCATGTCTTCCACCCTCTTTTTAAAGTCATCGTCTAAAAAATCTTCGGACAAACATTGCGCGTTGGACACGCCGGCGACACAGCGCACGGGAAGCATCATGGCGACGCCGGCGTTTGGCGCGTCGATCCGCATCTCGGACACCAGCCGCTCAAGAAGCGTCTGCGCGGAACTGGAGCCGCACAGACAGCAGATGATCTGCCGTTCCTTCTTCTCCAGCCCCCACAGGTGAAGCGCCTTTTTCTGCGCGGTCCCCTCACAGAGATAACTGAAGACCAGATTGGCCCCGTACTTATGAAAAAAATCCATGTAGCTGTCGCTCTGTTCGCGCTGGACGACAGCGATGATGAAATTAACGCCGTTCATAACTGCTTCCCCCCCAAACTGTAATCTCCGTCATAGCAGCTGCTCCTTCTTCCTCATCGCCGACATGCCGCGCATGTAGAGCAGCCCCAAAAGCTGAATGGTGATCAGCGGCGTCATCGCGACCATCGCCACCACGCCGAAGGCGTCCTGCGTGATGTTGCCTCCCACCGCCGTACAGAGCCCCATCGCCAGCGGCAGCAGGAAGGTCGCCGTCATCGCGCCCGAGGCCACGCCGCCGGAGTCAAAGGCGATCGCCGTGAATATCGGCGGCACAAAAAAGCTCAGCGCGAGCGCGAGCGCGTAGCCCGGCACGATAAGCCACATCAGCGGCATCCCCGTCAGGATACGCATCATCGCGAGCCCCACGGAGATGGAGACGCCGATGGAAAGGCTGACGCTCATCGCTTTTTTGGGGATCGCGCCCGCCGTTATTTCCACTACCTGCTTATTCAGCACATGGACTGCCGGCTCAGCCATGACGATGAAATAACCGATAACCATTCCGATCGGCACGATGATCCAGTTGTTCTCCAGCCCGCCGATAAGCTGCCCAATGTAATTGCCGACCGGCAGGAAGCCGACATTTACGCCGGTGAGGAAGAGGACCAGGCCGAAATAAGTATAAAGAATGCCGACCATGATCTGAATCATCTCCGTCCCGTAGAGCTTCAGCTTAAAGA
>CAKSWL010000077.1 GCA_934511335.1 uncultured Cloacibacillus sp.
TGGTTAGACCGCTCGTCTATCAGATAACCAACGCCGTATCCGCCCAGCTTCAGGCCGACTGCGTGGCGCTGCTCGGCGGCGTCTCGATCATGTCGCGCCAGAGGGCGGAGGCGAGAGAGATCGCCGCCGCCGCGGACGCCCTGCTGATAAACATCGGCACGCCGCCCGACGACGCGGGAGAGCTTTACCGCGCGGCGGCCAGCGCCGCCTCCGAGCGCGGCATACCGATGGTTCTGGACCTCGTCGGCTACGGTTTTTCAAAGTACCGCACCGCCATCGCCGACGCGCTGCTTTCGGAATTCCGCTTTTCCGTCATCAAAGGCAACGAGGCGGAGATCGGAGCCCTCTGCGGCGCGGGAACGGCGCCGCGCGGCGTCTCGAGCGACGTCCATCTCGCGGAGGCGGCGCGGCTGACCGCCCGCTGCGCCAAACGGCGCCGGTGCGTCGTCTATAGTACGGGAGAGACGGACAACCTCTCCGACGGAAAGGAGAGCTTCGTCATCGACGGCGGCTCGCCGCTGCTGCACGGCACAAGCGGGATCGGCTGTGCGCTCGGCAGCGCGACGGCGCTCTACTGCGCGCGGGAGAGGCCGCTGGCGGCCGCGCGCCGCACGCTGACGCTCTTTCGCCGCGCGGCGGCGGAGGCGGCAAGTGACGCGGAGGGGCCCTATTCTTTCCGGATGAGATTTATGGACGGGCTCTATCGATATGGTTCTCTTGAAAACGGGGTGAAATAGTTGGCGGCAAACAGGAAAAAGCTCGCGGAACAGTTGCGTCTGTACCTGATCTGCGGCGAGGGAGACAGCCCCGAAGAGACGCTGAGAAAGACGGAAGCGGCCCTCGCTGGCGGCGCGACCGCCGTGCAGCTGCGCGTCAAAAGTTGGACGGGGCGCGAGTGTTACGCCACGGCGCTGGCGCTGAAAAAGATCTGCCGCGTCCACGGCGCGCCGCTTTTGGTGAACGACCGGCTCGACATCGCGCTCGCGGCGGGCGCCGACGGCGTTCACCTCGGGCAGAAGGATTTGCCCATAGACGCGGCACGGCGTCTTGCGGGACCGGACTTCATCATCGGCGGCACGGCGCGCACGCCGGAGCTCGCGCGAGAGGCGCAGCGGCTCGGCGCTGATTACGTCGGCTGCGGCTCGGCTTTTGAGAGTGCGACGAAGGGCGACGCCGTCGTGATC
The DNA here is from genome assembly GCA_934511335.1 of uncultured Cloacibacillus sp. Classification (GTDB taxonomy): domain Bacteria; phylum Synergistota; class Synergistia; order Synergistales; family Synergistaceae; genus Cloacibacillus. The sequence continues at coordinate 1,185 of CAKSWL010000077.1, forward strand.
GGCCCGGAGGGCATCAAAGAGGCGCTCTCGGCGATCGACATCCCCGCCGTCGCCATCGGCGGCATCGAGCTTTCCAACGTCGCGGGGCTTTCCGGCTGCGGGTGCAGCGGAGTATCGCTCTCCGGCGCGGTGATGCGCGCTGAAGACCCGCAGAGGGCGGCGGCGGCGCTGATTAAGGAGATCGACCGCTCGTTTGGCCGCCGCTAGGCGGCCTCCAAGAAATTTATAGAATCACGGAGGTAATAGGAATGCAGGACGAAGCAAGAAAAAAACTCTTTAAAAAAGCGGTGCTCGCCGGCGCTTTCGCCGCGGCGGGCGTGGTGCTCTCCGTCGTCTCGATACCGATGGGGCCGACCAAGTGCTTCCCCTTCCAGCATACGATCAACGTGCTTGCGGGGATCATCCTCGGCCCCTGGTGGGCGGTCGGCGCGGCCTTCACGACGAGCGTCATCCGCAACCTTATGGGCACGGGCAGCCTCTTCGCCTTTCCGGGCAGCATGTTCGGCGCGCTCTTCGTCGGCCTCGCGGCGCGGGCGCTGCCCGCCAGGTACAAGCTCTGCGCCGCCTGCGCCGAGCCGGTCGGCACGGGGATCGTCGGCGCCTGGGTAGGTGCGAAGGTACTCGGTCCCGTTCTCGGCAAGGGGATCGGCTTCCTCTTCTTCTCCGGCTCCTTCCTCATGAGCTCCGTCCCCGGCGCGTTGATCGGCGCGCTGCTCGTCTACTGCCTGCAAAAGCGGCAGGCGCTGACGCGCACCTTCGGCGCGATGATCTAAAAAGGCCGGGACTTCCGCACAACGGCGGCGCGGCCGGAGGTTTAAACACCTCCGGCCGCGCCGTTTTCGTCTTTCTGTCCGGCGCGCCCCGCGACAGCCGCAAAGTATTCCGGCATTTTTTACGCGCGGCGGCTTTATTTTCTGACGGCGGCGTAGGCGGCGGCGATTCGTACCAGCATATCGGCGACCTTTTCCATATCCTCGACGCAGGCGAACTCCATCCGCCCGTGGTGGTTGTGGCTCGCCGTGCCGAGGTTCGGGCAGGGCAGCCCCATAAAGGAGAGGTTCGCGCCGTCGGTGCCGCCGCGTATCGGGTCGATGAACGGCTCGCCGCCCGCCGCCTTGACGGCCTCCTTCGCGATCTCGATCATGAGGGGATATCTCTCGATCACCTCGGCCATGTTGCGGTATGTCTGCGTTATTTCAAGCTCCGCGCGGCCCGCGCCATATTTTTCATTGATACGCCGCGCCGCCGCCCTCATCGTCTCCTCGCGTTCCCGAAGCTTCCGCGCATCGTGGTCGCGGAGGATATATTTCTGAAAGGCGCTCTCCACCGTACCGCCGCTCTCGTCGAGGAGGAAAAAACCCTCGCGCCCCGCGGTATGTTCGGGGCGCTCCGCAGCCGGCAGCAGTGAAAAAAACTCCATCGCCAACAGCTGCGCGTTTATCATGACGTTTTTCGCAGTCCCCGGGTGGACGCTGCGCCCCGTAAAGGTGACGTGCGCCGCCGAGGCGTTGAAGTTTTCGTAGGATATCTCGCCGAAACGCCCCCCGTCTACGGTATAGGCGAAGTCCGCGCCGAATCTTTTCAAATCGAAGCGCTCCGTGCCGCGCCCGATCTCCTCGTCGGGAGTGAAGGCGACGGCGATCCGGCCGTGCTTGACGCCGTCGTCGGCGAGCAGCCGCTCCGCCATCGTCAAGATCTCCGCGATGCCGGCCTTGTCGTCGGCGCCGAGCAGCGTCGTGCCGTCGGTGACGACGAGACGCCGGCCAACGTAATTTTTCAAGATGGGAAAATCATCCGCCCGCATGACGATCCTCTCCTCTTCGTTGAGGAGAATGTCGCCGCCCTCGTAGCTTACAAGGCGCGGCCTGATATTCTCGCAGGGCGAGGCAGGCGAGACGTCCATATGGGCGACGAATCCCAGCGTTGGAATCTCGCCCGGCGTATTGGCAGGGATTGCGGCGTAGAGATAGCCGTGTTCGTCAAGGCCGACCTCGGAGAGCCCCATCTCCTCCAGCTCTTTTTTCAGCAGGCGGGCCATCTCCCAAATACCGGGCGCGCTCGGGCAGTGGTCGCTTTTTTCATTGGAGGCGCTCGCCACGCGCACATAGTTGAGCAGCCGTTCGTAAGCTTTCATTTCGCTCCCTCTTCCCCCGCAAGCAGGGGCCACAGTCCGCGCGCCTTCCGCCGCCACTCTTCCTCCGTGCCGTCATTTACCAGCACGTAATCGGCGCGCGCCATCTTCTCCGCGCTCGGCAGCAGCCGCCCCTCACGGCGCGAAATCTCCGCGGCGTTCCAGCAGCGTTTTTTATTGCGTTCGACGCGCTTCTCAAAGGGCGCGGCGGCATAGACGACCCGGTCGAGCCATTCGTTGTGGCCGCCCTCGTAAAGCAGCGGTATCTCCACGACCACAGGGCCGCCGGGCTCCGCCGCCAGCGCCTTTATCTCCGCGATCGTCCTCTGGTGCAGCAGGCCGGCGGCGAAGCGGTATTCCTCCTCGTCGGTGAATATCTTCGCGGCGATCTTCGCCCACAGCTCCCTATGCGGGGCGTTGAAAAATCCCGCGCCCCAGCGTTTTTCAGCCTCTTTGCGTATCTCTGGGTCATCCCAGAGGGCGCGCGCAACGCTGTCGGCGTCGATGACCCGCGCGCCTAACGCCGCCCACTCCCGGCAGAGGGTGCTCTTACCAGCGCCAACGTCGCCCGTGAGCCCTATTATCGGCATGGTAGCCGCCTCCCTGCGCGTCATCCTGAAATTCCTTAACCTCCGCCGGTATCTCGCCGAGAAAGCGCGACATCGGGTTGCGCTGAATGCCGCCGAAGAGCAGACGGCTCGCCGCGCAGCTTATATATAGCCGCTCCCGCGCGCGCGTCATGCCCACATAGCAGAGCCGGCGCTCTTCAGCGATATCGCCCTCGCCGGCGGCGGAACGGGCGCTCGGGAAGATGCCCTCCTCCAGTCCGATGAGGAAGACCACGGGAAACTCGAGCCCCTTCGCCGCGTGCAGCGTCAGCATGTTGACGGCGTCCTGCCCCCCCTCCGGCGAGTCCTGGTCGGTGATCAGCGGTATCTCCGTCAGCGCCTGCGTGATGTCGCTCTCCGGCGAAACGATGGAGAGGATTTCCATCACGTTCTCCACACGCTCCTCCCAGTCGTCCGGGTACTCTTCGCGCAGGTATTTTTCATATCCGTTTGAATCGATGATCGTGCGCACGGCCTCGCCGATGTTCTCCTCGTTCGCGAGGATGGCGAGCATGTCGGCGGCGAGCGCCTTCGCTCCGCCGCCCTGCCTGCCCTTTAGGCCGCCTCCGTTTGCAAGGAGGGCTTTCCACAGCTCTTCGGCGCCGGAGACATCCAGGGCGGCCATTGCCTCGCCAAGCAGCTCGACGCCCTTTTTGCCAAGGCCGCGCGCCGGGATATTGGCCACGCGCGCCAGCGAGATGGCGTCGCGCGGATTGACGGCGAGCCGCAGCATCGAAAGGGCGTCTTTCACTTCGGCGCGCTCGTAGAAGGCGACGCCGCGAATGATGCGATATGGTATCGACCGCTCCAGCAGCGCCTGTTCCATGCCGCGGCTGAGGACGTTCATGCGGTAGAGGACCGCCATCTCGCCGTAGGCGTAGCCGTCGTCGTGAAGCGACTCGATCTTTTTCGCGATCCATTCCGCCTCGTCGGAATCTTTAAGCGCCCGCCGCACGCTGATAAGCCTTCCGCGCTCGGCGGCGGTCCAGAGGTCTTTCGGGCGGCGGTCGTCGTTGTTCTTGATTACGCCGTTCGCCCCGTCGAGGATATTTCCCGTGGAGCGGTAGTTCTGGTCAAGGATCGTCATCTTCGAACCCTTGAAGTCGCGCTCGAAGTTGAGAATCATCGCCATCTCCGCGCCGCGCCAGCCATAGATGGACTGGTCTGGGTCGCCGACGACCATGATCTTCCGCCCGTCGTCGACCAAGCAGCGCAGCAGCAGGTACTGCGGTAGGTTGACGTCCTGGTATTCGTCGACCAGTACCCACTCGAGGCGCGAACGTTCGTGTTCGAGCACCTCTTTATTAGTGGCCATGATATGCAGAGGCAGCACCATCAGATCGTCAAAGTCGAGCGCGCCCTGCATCTTGAGATGTTTCTGGTAGGTATCGTAAAGAGCGCGCCAGCGGTCGGAGATCTTCGGCTCGCGCGATATAGGGTTCGCCTTCGTCTTCGCCTGCGATATCATATCCAGCGCCGCGGACATCTCCAGTTTTTTCGGATCGACGCCAAGCTCCGCCATCGCCCGTTTGACGACCGACTTCGTATCGCCGCGGTCGAAAATCACAAATGGATAGGGATGGCCGAGCCTTTGAAGCGCATCCGAGTAGCGGTGCAGAAAGCGCAGACCATAGGCGTGGAAGGTAGATATCTCAAGGCCCTGTAAATTTCCGTCAAGTATCGCCTCGGCGCGGCTCTTCATCTCGCGCGCCGCCTTGTTGGTAAAGGTGAGCGCGAGTATGCGCCAGGGGCGGACCTGCCGCTCCCGTATGAGATAGGCGATCTTCGTCGTCAGCACCTTCGTCTTGCCGCTGCCCGCGCCCGCAAGTACGACCTGCGGCCCGTCGCAGTAGGTGACGGCCTCGCGCTGGCGCGGGTTGAGCGATTCTATCATTTCACAGACCATAGCCACACGTCCTTAATAAAATATAAACTAAATTAACGCCTAAAAAGGCGGAGGTCAAGAGCCAACAAAAAATCCCCTCGCGAGAGGGGATCAGGAGCATAACAGGTTTGGAGATTCTATTTGGGTTCGAGCAGCCCGTAGCCGCCCTCTTCCCGGCGGTAGACGACGTTGATCGCGCCCGTCTCGTCGTTCTTGAAGATGAAGAACGAATGCCCGAGCAGATCCATCTGCATCGTGGCTTCGACCGGCGTCATCACGTCCACCGCGAATTTCTTTCTTTTTACGATCTCACGCGCTGGTTCGTCCTTCTCCATCACCGGCGCCGGGATAAGTTCAGGGTCGATATCGAAGGAAATCTCCTGTACCTTCATGCGGACCTTATCGGTGAGGTAGCTCTTGTGTTTTTTCACCTGCCGCTCGATATTTTTGAGCGCCTTGTCAAAGGCTTTGCGAAGGTCAGGGGCGTAATCCTCTCCGCGCATCACGACTCCGTTTACATTTGAGGTGATCTCAACCACATTCATACCCCTCTTGTAGTTGAGCGCGACCTGAGTGTCCAGGATACGGTCAAAGAACTTTTCGATCTTGAAAAGCTTCTTCTCCATATAATCCTTAATATCTCCGGGGAGTTCAACATTGCGCGTGACAAAACGTACCTCCATAGCAACTCCTCCATTCGTATGGTGCTTTATATTACTGCTGTATTTATTTTAGCATGATATCCAAATAGGCTCAAATGTGCAAATTATGTAAATATTAATCACATTGACAACTCCTAAAGGTTTATATTTAATAACATACGTTGTAAAAATAAATAAAAACAATAGTAGCGCAAGCGTTGGTTTGGTATTATAATATCCGCACTTTACAGGTTTTGCTCTTCAGAGCGATATCATTGCTGTTTAGAGAATGGGGGTCATAAAAGTGAAGTTTTCTAAAAAAATCCTGAATATCCAGCCTTCGGCGACCATCAGCATTTCCGGCAAGGCGAAGATGCTGAAGACGGAGGGCAAGCCCGTCCTCTCCTTCAGCATGGGGGAACCAGACTTCAATTCGCCGGAATCGGCCCGCGAAGCGGCGATCGACGCGATCAACCGCGGTGAATCGCATTACACGCTGAATCCCGGCATCATGGAGCTGCGCCGGGAGGTCTGCGATTACTATAAAAGACGTTTCGGCCTCGATTACACGCCTGCGGAGGTCATCATCGCCCCCGGCGCGAAGCCCCTCCTCTACGAGGCGCTGCAGGCGCTCGTGGACGAAGGCGACGAAGTGGTCCTCTTCTCCCCCGCTTGGGTCAGCTATGTCAAACAGCTGCACATGGCGGGCGGCGCAGAAAAGGTCGTAGATACGATCGCCACGGACCTCCTCCCCACAAAAGAAAATCTCCTCGCGGCGATCGGCCCGAAGACGGTGGGAATAATCCTGAACTCGCCAGTCAACCCGACGGGCGCCATATACCCCGCGGAGACGATGAAGATGATCGCCGAGGTCGCGAAGGAAAAAGATCTCTGGATCATCTTCGACGAAATATACGAGCGCTTCACTTACGCACCCGCGAAACACGTCAACATTCTCAGCGTAGCCCCAGAGATCAAGGACCGCGTCCTGATCATCAACGGCGTCAGCAAGGCCTACGCGATGACCGGTTGGCGCATCGGCTACGCGCTCGGTCCCCGGGATATCGTCGCGAAGATGAACACGCTGCAGACGCATCTCACCTCCAACGCCTGTTCGATCGCGCAGTGGGCCGCCTACGGCGCGCTCAAAGACGCAGAGACGGACGTCGACGCCATGCGCGACGAGTTTGCGAAGCGCCGCCGCGCCATTGTCGACCTTATTCGTGAGATGCCTTACGTCAAGGTCAAGGAGCCCGAGGGAGCCTTCTATGTCTTCGTGGACATCCGCGAGTGCCCCATCCCCGACGACATGGAGTTCTGCGAAAAGCTGCTCAACGAAAAGTACGTCGCGGCGGTCCCCGGCACGGCCTTCTTCGCCCCCGGCTTCCTGCGCCTATCCTATGCTTGCTCAATGGAGAATATCAAAGAGGGCATGGCGAGGATGAAGGCGTTCCTCGAGAACTTGTAGGGTGGGACTAAGTTCGATTACGGAAATCAAAGATTTCCTATCTCACTTATCCTATGCTTGCTCAATGGAGAATATCAAAGAGGGCATGGCGAGGATGAAGGCGTTCCTCGAGAACTTGTAGGAATTACGCAAAAACATAAAAGATGTCCGCGCACGTCATACGAGAGCGCGGACATCTTATTTTGCCGTTAGTTTTTCGGGGCGTTTGAAGTCACCGTTTAAGGAAGAGATCTACGATTTCCCGCAGCGAGGAGATCTTGAGCACCTCGATCGGGTAGCTGTCTTTCGGCGTGCGGCGGCTGATCACAGCCTTTTTAAAGCCCAGGCGCGCCGCCTCTTTGACGCGCATCAGCGTGCGTCCTGCGGGGCGCACCTCTCCCGCGAGGCCGACTTCGCCGATGAAGCAGAGCTCCGAGGGCAGTTCGATATCTGTCACGGCGGAGGCGAGCGAGGCGCAGATTCCAAGGTCCGCCGCGGGGTCCTTGAGCTGCAGGCCGCCGGCGACGTTCAGATAGACGTCGCTCGTGCGCGAAGGGATGCCGCAGCGTCTTTCGAGCACGGCAAGGAGCAGCTGCAGACGGCTTGCGTCGATGCCGCGCGCCGTACGCCGCGGATACGGGAAGGGAGTCGGGCAGGCGAGCGCCTGGATTTCCGCAGCAAGAGCGCGCGAACCCTCGAGCACCATCGAGATGGAGACGCCGGAGCTGC
>CAKSWL010000078.1 GCA_934511335.1 uncultured Cloacibacillus sp.
ACACGGACGTCATCGAGCGCGAGATACTTGAAGTCTGCGACCGGATGCTCGCCGAGAACCCCGAGGTCGCCGCGATACAGCTGGAGTGCAGCGACCTGCCGCCCTTCGCCGCCGCCGTCCACCGCCACACGGGACTGCCGGTCTTCGATTTCATCACGATGATACGCCATTTTGAGAGCGCTCTGAATCCGACAGAATACACAGGGCAGCGGTACGGGATGTAGGAAAAAATGCGAACCGCCCCCGGATCAGGGGCGGTTTTTCGATGTGTGGTTTTATTGCCTCCCTGCCGTTTCGCGTCGGGTTTTAGTTTTGTTTGCCCGCCGCCGCCGAACAGCCCTTGCCGAGGAAGATCATGCTCATGCCGCCGAAGATGAAATCCACGCCGAGAACGACGCCGATCATCGCGATGCCGGTAACCATATTCTGCCACATGAGCCAGGCGAGGAGGATGCTGAGGCCCCCGGACGCCAGCGTCCAGATCGCGCCGTCAATATGGCGGATGTTCCAGTACTGGATGATCTTCGTCACGCCGTCGACGAGGAAGTAGGCCGAGAGGAGTATCGAGAGCGTCAGCACTCCCGCAAGCGGCTTCGTAATAAAGAGGAAGCCCGCGACGAAGGCGCAGAGCGAACTGAAGAGCTCCCACCAGCCGCCCGTCTCGTCCTTGAATGCTTTATAGGCGCCATAGGCTTGGGCGCCCCCCGCAACTACCAGCAGCCAGCCGACGAGCATCTCGATCGCGAAGGAGGCCGCAAGCGGCATCCAGAGGGCGATAAAGCCCGTGAAGAGCATCAGCGCCCCCGTCCAGTAAAACCTCGTCTTATTTTTTAATAGATCGTCTTTTGTCATTTTCTCTGAAATAAACATCTTGTTTCATCCACCTTTATCTTCTGAATTTCAATTATTCATTTACCCATTCCGACATTTCTTTAAAACGATAGGCGGCCGCCGAAAAGGCCGCGGATAACCCCAATATTATGATGACCATAAGCGTGCGCATTTTATTCGCTCCCTGCCGGTATCTTCGCACAGCCTCGCTTCCTTCGCATCAATGATGTTAGTTTATGGCGGTAAAAAGAGGCTCAGCAGTATTGCCGCATCCACGCTAGGTAGTTTTAATTATGATGAGTTCATAGCGGATAAAGAAAACTTTTATTCTGTTAGTGCTCCATAAATATCTATTTTATAATATGTTTTATCAATAACTGGCTTAATTCACCAAGAGGACGCTCAGGCGTATCCCCCCGTCGGGTAAAGCTTCGCGCGCTCTTCGCCGCGCAGGATGCGCAGCGCGCCCGCGGCGAGCGACTCCAGCTCGTTTTCGCCGGGAAGCACGATGACGTCGCCGAGGAATTTTATCTTTCTGCCGACTCGTTCCGCAAGCTCGCGCGAGTGCGCCATGCCGCCGGTGAGGATCACCGCGTCTAGCTCGCCGTCGAGCGCCGCCGCAAGCTCGCCGATTCCCTTAGCGATCTGATAGATATAGGCATCTAGTATCAACTTCGCGTGAGGCTCCGTCTCCGCCATCTTAAAGATTTCGCGCAGGTCGCGCGTCCCGAGGTAAGAGACCAGCCCCCAGCCGGATAGCAGCTTCCGGCGCAGCTCTTCGCGCGTGTACTTTCCGCTGAAGCACAGATCGATCACCGCGTCCACCGGCAGGCCGCCGGCGCGCTCCGCGGAAAAAGGGCCGTCGGCCTTCGCACCGACGACGTCGACGATCCTCCCCCGCTCGTGCGCCCCGATCGTCACGCCGGTACCGAGGTGGGCGATGACAAAGCGGCACTCCTCATAGCGCCGGCCGCGCGCCGCCGCGGCCTTCCGCCCCATCGCCCTCTGGTTCAGCGCGTGCACGAGGCTGCCGCGCTCAATTTCCGGGGCTCCTGAGATACGGGCGACATCTGAAAGCTCGTCCACCGACACCGGGTCGACGATATAGGCGGGAGCCCCCGCGGGCCGGGCGAAACGTTCGGCGATGAAGGCCCCGAGATTCGCGGCGTGCTCGCCGCGCGGCGCCTCCCTCAGATAGGCGGTCATCGCCTCGTTTACGATATAGGTGCCGGAGGGCGTCGGCGCGAGCAGCCCGCCGCGCCCTACGACCGCGTCAAAAGAATCCGGCGCGCAGCCGGCCTCGGAGAGCGCCGCCGAAATCAGCGCGCAGCGCATGTCGAGCTGGTCGAGCACGGAGGCGAAGTCCGTCCGCTGAGCGTCCGCAAGCGCGATATTTTTCTCAAAGAGCGGGCGTTCGTCCTCAAAGACCGCGATCTTCGTCGATGTCGAGCCGGGGTTTACCGCCAGTATCCTCACGCCGTTACCTCCCTCCCGCCACCAGGCAGGAGAGCACTATCCCGTAGAACTTGGTCTCCGGGTCGTCGGTGCGCGAGACGAGCACGATGGGCACCTTCGCGCCGAGCACGACGCCGCCGAACTTCGCCTTGCAATAATGTACGAGCGTCTTGCAGTGGACGTTGCCGCACTCAAGATTCGGCACGAGCGTAAGGTCGACCTTGCCGGCGATCACGCTGTTGATCCCTTTGTGCTCCGCAGCCTCCCTTGAGGCCACGACGTCTATCGCCATCGGCCCCTCGACTGTGCAGGTACAGGGCAGCTCGTCAAACTCTCCCTCGCGCCAGGCGGCGACTAAGGCGGCGGCGTCCACGGTCGACGGTATATTGGGGTCCACCCGCTCGTTGGCCGCGATGCAGGCGACGTTGACGTGCTCGTAGCCGAGGGCGTGAATGGCCCTCAGCGCGTTCCTCAGGAGATGCTTCTTCTGCTCCAGCGTCGGCGTGACCAGGAAGGCGCTGTCGGTGCAGAAGGAGAGGTGACGTTCGCCGGGGATCTCCATCACCGCGAGATGGCTTACGAGATGGCCCGTGCGCAGCCCCTGCTCACGGTCAAGTACGGCGTGCATGAAGTCGGAGGTGTTGACGAGTCCCTTCATGAGGGCGTCGCCCGCGCCGTCGCGAACGAGCGAGACCGCCTTTTTCACCGCCTCCACAGGAGAGCCGGCGTGAACGATCTCGGACTTTTCCAAGATGCCGAGCTCCGCGGCGAGCGGAGCGACGACGCCCTCGTCGCCGGTGAATACCGCGTGTCCGAGCCCCTTGTCAAAGGCCAGCTTCACCGCCTCGATCGTCTCCCGGTCCGCCGCGGCGGCGATCAGGCTGCTGCCGCTGAGACAGCCGCAATTGCTTATCATTTCGTCAAAGGTCTTATACATCGATATTCCTCCCCGTCCGTTTTAAGGATTCCCTTCAAATATGAGACATTATAAAAATACGGGAACGATAAATCCGCCGGACATTTGGCATATTCAACTAAGTAAATTATACTATAATTGGCGTAAGACATTTGGGTTGGGAGATTTTTTTAAGTGAAGATAAACTATACGGAAGCGCTTGGCGCGGCGGGCGGTTTGCCGCGCTCTGTCATTTGCCGCGGAAAGCGAAAGGAATTATAGGGGCTGATGAAAATTATTAAAAGAGCAAGGCTCATCCTGAAGCGAAACGGCCCCGTGGATCTCGGCGGCGATCCGGTCCTCGGCTCGCTCGTGCGCCTGTCGATACCCTCTATCGCGATGGTGCTCTTCCACACGCTCTTCAACCTCGTGGATACGATATTTATCTCCTGGCTCGGAGAGAGCCACATGGTCGCGATCTCCTACACCTTCCCCGTGCAGATCGGCGTCTGGGCGGTGCTTGAGGGCGTCGGCAACGGCGTCACGGCGCTCGTGGGACGCAGGCTCGGCGAGGGGGAGCGCGAGCGCGCGCAAAAGACGGCGACGGCGGGGCTGGCCTTCGCCTACATCCTTTGCCTGCTCTGGATACCCTTCTTATTCCCCGGACCCTCGAACGCCTTCTTTCGGATGCTGGGAGCGACGGACCCCGTCACCCTGCGTCAGGCGTGGCTTTACAACATGTGGATACCGCCGACCATCGTGCTCATCAGCTTTTCGTATGTCGCAAACTCCATCTTCCGCTGTCAGGGCAATACAATGGTGCCGCTCTACTTTTTCCTCATCGCCAACGGGCTGAATTTCGTGCTCGACCCGCTGTTCATCTTCACCTTCGGCTGGGGCATGACCGGCGCGGCGGCGGCCACCTTCCTCGGGCGCTTCGTCGGCACCTTTTATCTGATAAAGAAATTACGCGAAGCAAGCGAGATCAAGCTTGACTTTTTCACGCGCCCGCGGCGCTGGATGCTGAAAACATGGGGCGGCATCACTGCTATCGGACTGCCCGTGACCCTCACCACCGGCAGCGTCGCCTTCGGCATGGGCACCGTCAACAGAATCCTCTCCACCACCTACGGCAACGTCGCCGTCGCCGGCTGGATGGTCGGCCTGCGCATCGAGGACATCGCCTTCAACACGCTGATGGGAATAAATGACGCGCTCGTCCCCTTTCTCTCCTTTAACTACGGCCGGCGCAACCTCGAGCGCATGAGGCGCGGCATCAGTTCGTCGTTCATCATCAGCGGCGTCATCACCGTAACGTTCGGTCTTGCGATCGCCTTCGTCCCCCGCCCGATAATCAGCCTCTTCCGCCCCTCGGAGGAGGTCGCGGCCGTCGCGATCCAGGCGATCCGCATAACCATCGCGGGCTACCCGATGGTGATTTACAGCGTGCTCTATAACGCGCTCTTCATCGCCACGGGATACTCGGCCTACGGGCTCGTCATCCAGGCCTGCCGCAGCATGCTGCTGCGCGTGCCGGCGGTCTGGCTGCTCGCCGGCGCCGTCTCTATAGACTGGGTGTGGCTCTTCCAGCCGATCTCCTTCGCGGGCGCGGCGGCGCTGACCTGGCTATTTTCCTGGATCCTGATGAAGAGGCTGCGCCGGACGACGGATGCGGCGGCGCTGGACAAAAGTATCTCCGCTATGTAAGCGGCCCGGACATAGGCGCAAGGCCTCCAGGACAAACTCTCAAAACCTTTGAGCGAAAGCATTAAACGGCAGGGGACAGTTTTTCAGGCGCCCGCCTGTGCAAATCGCCGCAAAACCTTGACATATCCGGGCGTAGGGGATATAAATATTCGCGGAAGAAGGGGGAGAGCCCTCTTCGGCTTTAGGTTAGCGGAGCTTTAGCGAGACGATAGATAAGCGAAGACAAGTTTATTGACTGTGTGATTACATTCAAGGCTTTGTCGTTTGCGCGGCGAGGTCTTTTTTTATTGACCGGCGTTTTTTAAATATATGTGTGGGGGAAAGATCAATGGCTGTAAAGGTCTGCATGGGAAACGAAGCGATCGCACTCGGAGCGCTGGCCGCGGGAGTGAAGGTCGCGGCTGGGTATCCGGGGACGCCGTCGACGGAGATCATCGAGACGCTTGTCGCCGTCCATCATCCTGAGGTAAAGGTACAGTGGTCGACAAACGAAAAGGTGGCCCTCGAGGTGGCGGCGGGCGCAGCCTACGCCGGCGCGCGCACGCTCTGCACGATGAAGCAGGTGGGGCTCAACGTCGCCTCCGACCCGCTGATGAGCCTCGCCTATATCGGCATCAAGGGCGGCATGGTGATCGCCGTCGCCGACGACCCCGGCCCCTGGTCCTCGCAGACGGAGCAGGACACGCGCGGCTTTGCGAAGCACGCGAATCTGCCGGTCTTTGACCCCTCGTCGCCAGAAGAGGCCTACGAGATGGTGCAGGCGGCCTACGAGCTTTCCGAGGCCTTCGCGCTGCCCGTCTTCCTGCGCCCGACGACGCGCGTCTGCCACGCAAGCGCCGATGTCGAACTGCGCGATGAGATAAAGGTCAAAGAGGCCGAAGGCTTCGTCAAGCGTCCCGAGTGGTGCATCTTCCCCGCGCTCTCTTACCGGCGTCACGGCGAGCTCGAGGAAAAGCAGAAAGAGCTGGCCCGCGTTTTTGATACGATGCCTTTCAACCGCGTCGAAAGCGGCGCGGGCGTCTCGCGTTTCGGCGTCGCCGTCTCCGGTGTCTCCTACCTTTATGTGAAAGAGGTCGTAGGCGAACTGGGGCTCGACGTGACCATTTACAAGGTAGGCACCCCTTACCCGCTGCCGGACAAGACGACGCGGGAATTCCTCGACGCCGTCGATTCGGTGCTCGTCATCGAAGAGCTGGACCCCGTCGTCGAGGAGCAGCTCCTCATCGCGGCAAAGGGCAAAATCCCCGTGCTCGGCAAGCGCAGCGGAGATCTGCCCTGGAACGGCGAGTATTCATACGAACTTATAAAGAAAGCCCTGCTGAAATACCTCGGCCTGGCAGACGAAGAGGCCGCGGCCGAAGAGCTGCCGCCGCTTCCCGTGCGCCCGCCCGTGCTCTGCGCCGGCTGCCCGCACCGCGCCTCCTTCTACGAGGCGAAGGCGGCGACGAGGGACTGCGCCAAGGCCATCTACTGCGGCGACATCGGCTGCTACACGCTCGGCAACGCCGCCCCGCTCAACATGGTGGACACCTGCCTCTGCATGGGAGCGGGCATCACCATCGCGCAGGGGCTCGCGCTCGCGGAGCCGGGCGCGAAGTGCCTCGCCTTCATCGGCGACTCGACCTTCTTTCACACCGGCATCCCCGGTATCATCAACGCCGTCTATCAGGGTACGGACATCACGGTGATCGTGCTGGACAACCGCACCACGGCGATGACGGGACATCAGCCGCACCCCGGCACCGGCAAGCGCGCGCTCGGTGACGAGGCCCCAGCCCTCGATATCGAAACGATTTTGCGCGGCTGCGGCGTGCGGCATGTCGCGAGCGTCAACCCCTTTGATTATGAGAACGCCGTGGCGGCGATGAGGGAGGCTGTAGCCTTCCCCGGCCCCTCCGCGGTGATCGCGCGGGCCCCCTGCATCGCGCATATCAAAAAACCCGCGACGGCCCATTTCGTCGATGAAAAATGTATCAAATGCGGCCGGTGCGTCCGCGAGATAGGATGCCCCGCAATCACCCCCGACGAGTCTGGACGCGCCGTCATCAACAGTTCGCTCTGCACGGACTGCGCCCTTTGCGCCAATATCTGCCCCGTTCAGGCGATAAAAAGAGGTGAGATCAATGGTTAAGAGCATCGTGATCGCCGGCGTCGGCGGCCAGGGAACGCTGCTGGCCTCAAAGATTTTAGCCGCGGCGGCGGGAGCCAAAGGGCTCTTCGTCCGCACCTCGGAGACAATCGGCATGGCGCAGCGCGGCGGCTCTGTCTCCAGCCACCTCCGCATCGACGCACGCGAGGTCTCGCCGATCATCCCTGGCGCTCACGGAGACATCCTGCTCGGCTTTGAGCTCGCGGAGGCGGCGCGCATGATCCCCAGGCTGAAGGCGGGGGCGCAGTGCGTCGTCAACACCGACCGCATCATTCCGACGAACGTCGCCTTAGGCAAGGGCCTCTACCGCGGGGAGGAATACCTCGCACTGCTCAAAAAGAGGTACCCCGACGCGGTCTTTATCGAGGGCGCGCCGCTCGCGCTCGCGGCGGGAGACCTCCGCACGCTGAATATCGTGATTTTGGGCGCGGCGGTGGGAGCGAAGATGCTGCCCTTCTCCGAAGGGGAACTCCGCGCGGCCATCAAGTCCTGCGTAAAACCGAGGCTGCTCGCGATGAACGAAAAGGCCTTCGCCCTCGGCCTCGAAGCGGCGGAAAAACGATGGTGAGTCTTCCAATAGAAAAGACAAGAGGATAAATTCTGACAAAAAATAAATCAGCCAAGAGAAACTTTAGACAGACAAGATCAGACAGGAGAGAACAAGTTATGAATGAACTTACGATAATGAGTCAGTGTTTCGCCCAGGTCCGCCGCGCGGCGAAGGCCAGCCCGATGTACCGGAAAAAGTTCGCGGGATTGCCCGTGGAGACGATGATGACGCGCGAGCAGTTCGAGACGCTGCCATTCACGACGAAGCAGGACCTGCGCGACGCCTACCCGATGGGCATGCAGTGCGTGCCGAACGAGGAGATCGTCCGCGTACACTCCTCCTCGGGAACGACGGGGACGCCAGTCATCATGCCCTACAGCGCGCAGGATCTCGAAGACTGGGAGGTGATGATGGAGCGCTGCTACCAGTTCGCGGGCGTCACACCCGCCGACCGCATCCAGATAACTCCCGGCTTCGGCCTTTGGACGGCGGGGCTAGGCTTTCAGGCCGGCGCGGAGCGCTTAGGCGCGATGGTCATCCCTACCGGCGCTGGCAACACCGACCGCCAGCTCCAGCTGATGCGCGACCTTGAGGCCAGCGTCCTCATCGGCACCTCTTCCTACGCGCTCGTCATCGCCGAGGAGGTCGACAAACGCGGCATGCGCGGCGACATCCATCTCAAGCGCGGCATCTTCGGCTCCGAACGCTGGGGCGACAAGATCCGCGATCGCATCTACGAGACGCTCGGCATCGAATTTTTCGACATCTACGGCCTCACCGAGATATACGGCCCCGGCATCGCAATCGACTGCCACGAGCACACGGGGATGCACTATTTCAGCGATTACATCTACTGTGAGATCATCGACCCCCAGACGGGCAAGGTGCTGCCCGACGGAGAGCAGGGAGAGATCGTGATCACCACCTTCCGCAAGGAAGCCGCGCCGCTCATCCGCTACCGCACGCGCGACATCTCGCGCATCATCCCCGGCGGATGCCCCTGCGGCGCGCCCTTCCCGCGCCTCG
>CAKSWL010000079.1 GCA_934511335.1 uncultured Cloacibacillus sp.
TTATTATACATTATACCGCCGCGGGCGCGGTTTGGCAAGGCCTGCGAAGGAGGAGTCTCATGGCGAAGAAACTGAAGCTGGTCGCGCATCGGGGCGCGTCGCTGGAATACCCGTGCAATTCACTGGAGAGCCTGGTGAACGGCGCGCGGGCGCGCGGCAAGATCCTCTCCTACTTTGCCACGCAGGCGCTGCATAAAAAGCAGATCGCCCTCTACTATGACTCGTCCGACAAACTCTCCGAAGAGGTTTACGCCTCCGCGCGCAAATGGGCCCTCGGTTTCGGCTCCAAGACTGTGGCGGAGCTCTCCTACAACGGCAGAAAGGAGGGGTCCCACGCGGCGGCGATGAAGGCGATCTCCGAAAGCGGGGCGGATCTGCTGGTCATTCCCGGTACTGGAAGGGGTTCGGCCAGGATCATCACAGAGGCGCGCGCCGCCGGATTTCGGGAGACGATCCTGGGCGAGGGCTACACAGATAAGACCTATGCCGAAGCCGGAGCGGCGCTCAAAGGCAGCTGGTGGGTGAACGAGGTGACGGCGCTCGACCCGCCGATACGCTCCGTCCTGAAAGAGTACCGGAGCCTGTATAACGAAAACTGTCCCTCGGAGGATGTGAAGGCCGCCATCTTGACCTACGACGGCGTCAGGTGGATTGCGGCGGCTCTGCAAAGCGCGCCCGGCTTCCGCGGCGAAGCGATCCGGCACACGCTGCTGGCGACGAAAAATCTGTCTCTGACACATGCCACCCTGACCATCGACCCGCGCAGCCACATGCCGCTCAATAAGGCGGCGTCGGTGCTCCACTGCGCAAGCGATAAGGGGATCTTCCAACGGCGCATCCGGATAGGCAAAAACTGACTTAGCCGAAGAGGGCTGGATGCGCGCAAAGGAGCGGCCGACGGGATAAAAGCGGGAAAAGTTGACTCGTAAGCCGTTTTTAATGGATATTATCAGAGAAATCTGTGATAATAATGACATATAAAGCGTATTGGGGTGGCATGGTGATGTTAAAGAAGTTCAGCACAGACCGGCTTGAGGATGCTGTAAAAGCAGCCTGGCGGGGAAAAGAAAAATCGGACTGCGTCTGGTGGCAGGGAAAATGGTGGAGCTGGGAACGCCTGGACGCGCTCGTCGGCGACTGTGAGGAAAGGATGCGCGCTTCGGGCTTCGAAGAGGGGCAGCGCCTCGCGGTGATGCTGCCGAACTCGCCGATGGTACTTGCGCTCTCGCTGGCCTGCTGGCGGCTCGGCGGTTCGATAGCGCCCCTCAACGCGCGCACGGGCGCTGCAAACTTGATCGATACGATAAGGATGCTTGACGTAAACGCCGTCGTGCTCACGGAAGAGGGGCATAAAAAGTCCCAGGGGTTCGATTTGGACATCCCGCTCGTCCTAACGCCGCTTGAGGGGCCGCTTCCTTCGTGGAAGGGGCGCAAAGGCGTGCCTGACTCCGCAAAGACCGCGGTGATATTCTCCACATCGGGGACCTCCGGCCTTCCAAAAGCCGTCCCCTGTCTTCATTCAAACATTCTCAGCAACCTTGCGCCGATAGACGCGCACGTCCCCGGCCTGCTGGCGGAGGACGGCGTTTTTCTTAACGTCCTGCCGAATTTCCATACCTTCGGCTATAACATGGCGGGAATGATGCCTCTGACCTTTGGCTTGAAACAGGTGCTTGTCCCGAGCTTCGTTCCCGTAGACAACACGATAAAGGCGATAGTCGAGGCGAAGGTCAATAGAATCATCGCCGTCCCCACGGTCATGGCCTTCCTGCTAGGCGCGCTCTCGAAAAAAGAGCTCCGTCTTAAGGGGATCACGCACGTCATCACGGGAGGAGACCGGCTCAACGTCCAGATGGACGCGCGGAGCCAAGAGTACCTCGGGGCGGGCATCCTTGAGGGCTACGGGCTCACCGAGTGCTCTCCCGTCGTTGCGGTCACTCCCTCGGTGGAGGCGCGGAAGCTCGGCACCGTGGGCCTGCCTTATCCCGACTACGAGATCGAGATACGCGACCGCGAGGGAAAACCGCTTGGCCTCCATGAAGAGGGCGTGCTCTGGGTCAAAGGCCCTTCCGTCGTTTCCGGATATTTCCGCGACGAGGCGAATACGAGAGACCGTTTTCACGACGGCTGGTTCAACACGGGAGACGTCGTGCAGATAGACGAAGACGGTTACGTTAAGATCGTCGACCGCGCCACAGACATTGTCATCGTCAGCGGCTTCAACGTATACCCGCAGGAGGTGGAGGCCGTACTCTGCTCCCATCCCGCGGTACATGCGGCAGTGGCGGTGGGGGAGAAAAACAATGTCGCCGGAGAGCTTGTAAAGGCCTTCGTCATACTCAACGAGGGGGCGGAGGCGACGCCAAAAGAGCTGATGGCCTACTGCCGCGAGCGCCTGACCCACTACAAAGTGCCGCGCAAGATCGGCTTTGTAAAAGAATATCCTGTATCTCCGACGGGCAAGATCCTGCGCCGCGAGTTGCGGAAAATGAAGGTTGAAAAGCAGTAAGGGCGAAAGAGAGAAAAATAAAAAGTCCGCGCGGCGGTTCTTCGCGCGGGCTTTTTTCATGCGGTCATACATGCCGTCGTTTAACGCCGGTATGGATTAATCGTCGTAATTTTTGCCGTCGTTGCCGCCTTTTCCGGGCGCGGCGGCTTTCGTGTAATTCTTCCTCTCGCCGAGGACCTTGCGGTCGGGGGCGGCGTTATGGTCGACGCGCTTTGCCATGATCTCGGCTACGGCGTCGGCGCTGCCCTCGGCTCCGAAGGCGACGATGAAGCGCTCCGCCCACCAGGCTATCTCGTCGACGATCCTGTCTATGATGGGCTTCGGCTCCGCGAGGATCATATCGCAGAAGGGCAGATTGAGCTTCTTGTAGTCTCCGCTCTTGCGGCTCATGCCTTTTTCGTCGCCGGCGGCGACGATTTTCTCCCAAAGCTCGACGGAGATGCCGCGGTCGGCCTCTTTCGTGTAGGTGCCTCCCTCGGTGATCGCGTTACCGGTGTTCGGATCCATTTTGATTCCGAAGTAGACATTCTGGAAGAGCGTCGCCACGTTGCCCTTGCGGATGCCGTACTTACGGAAGGTCGATACCTTATCGAGCGGCGTCCCGGAGATGCCGTGCTGGGCTATCTCCACGCCGTAGGGCGCGATCGCGTCGGCAATTTCCTTCGTGCGGGTGAGGTCGATGCCCTCCATCTGTCCCGCCGTCGGGTCGTAGGTGCCGTGGAGGCTGCCGTTTGAAATCGCGAGATAATCGGGGAATATCTGCCAGGAATTGAGCCCGCCGATATAATAGAGAGCCTCTTCGACCGTTGAAAGCTCGCCTGGGCCCTTGATCTCGCCGACCTCGACCTCGAGGCCGAGCTCCGCGGGCAGCCAGCCCGCGAGCGCGCGGGTGGCGGCGAAGTTGTCATAGTCGTCAAGGTGCGAGGCGTCGATGGCCACCGAGGTGAAGCCGTTGTTGACGATCTTTGTGAGATGCCCCACGCCCTTTAAAACGTCGGCCTGGCTCTTGATCGCGTAATGGTCGACATGGAGTCCGAATACCGCGCCGTGTCCCATCTCCTCGGAATACTTCTGGGCGTATTCGGCGGCGTTGTCATAGGTAACGCCGCAATATGTCGACTCTGACTTCGCGAGTTCGATGAGCACCGCCGCGTTCTTCTTCTTTGCCGCCTGGAGCACTGCCTTTATTACGAGCGGATGACGCGCATTCGCCGCAAGCACGATGGAATCGACTTCCTTGGCCGCCGCCGCGATATCACGTCCGCTGACAAGCCCCATTTCCGTATCGCCGAAACGCGCCTGCACGTTCAGCGGACGCTTCTTCAGCAGCTCTTGATACGCTTTGCTTTTTACATCCATTGGAATCTCCCCCTGAGAATTTTTATATAAGGTGCTTATAGACTAATTGTAGCCCTTATACAGGGATATTGCAAAGGAAAAAGCGCAAGATAATAAAGTGAAATAATTATCTTTATTACTGTTTTTCCGGTAAAAGCCTGCCAGTCAGCCAGGTGAGCGCGACGGTCGCGGCGATCACCGGCAGCGAGGCTCCTACAGGGCTGCCCGCGGCCATGAGATATCTGTAGAGGGCGAATCCTACGCCCCAGAGGAGGGCGTTCCTCCATGACAGATGCTTTGCCGAGCCGTCCTTCTTCAAAATGAAAAAGTCGGCCACCATCACCGCCGCCATCGGCGCGAAGACGGAGGAGATGAGGTAGAGCAGGTTTTCGTAACTGTCGGAGCGCGCGTAGACGGCGATGAGCGTACCGATCGCGCAGACCGCGACGCCCGCGGCCTTCTCTCTTATCCCTTTGAAGATGACGTGAAAGCTGATCCCGGCGGAGTAGGCGTCGAGAAAGGTCGTCGTCACGGTGGAGAAGGCGACGATGATCACGCCGGCTACGCCAAGCCCGGCGTCGAGCATGATCTTCGCGATATCCGCGCCGCCGGTGTAAATCGCTACACCCAGGCCGATGAAATACATCCAGCAGCTGGTCAGCGAATAGACGGCCGTACTTACGGCGGCGCTCTTTTTCGGCTCGCGCGCGTCGCGCATATAGTCGGAGATCAGCGGCAGCCATGAGAGGGGCATCGCCACCGAAAGCTCCATCGCGTCGGCGAAGCTCATCACGCCGCGGGCCGCCTCCGTCTCTCCGCGCTTGAAGACGATGACGGACAGCACCAGCGTAAGTACGAAGAGCGCCGCCATCGCCGCCTTGTTGACACGCTCAAAGTTTTTCATGTCGAGCAGTATCCAGACGGCGATCATGACGCCGATCACACCGCACCAAAGGGCGTTGTTCGTGCCGAAGAGCGGATTGAGGATGATGCCGAGCGAGATCGCGCCGCCCGCGATCATCACCGCCGTCCAGCCGACGAGCTGCAGCACGTTGAGCGCCGCGAAGAACTTCGCCCCTTGTTCGCCGAAAGAGAGCTTGACGCTCTCCATCGCGCCGCGTCCCGACAGCCCGCCGATCAGCGCCGCTAGGTACATGAGAAAACCGCCGATCAGATGCCCTGCGGTCGCCGCGGCCATGCCCCGCGCCATTCCCAGCGGCGCCATCAGCGTGCCCGTGTATATCTCCGCGATGGAAACCGCCGCGCCGAACCAGATCAGCGCGTTTGCCGTCGTCGTTCTCTTTTCTTCATTCATCGAAAAACACCCCTTAAAAATTATGACGGCCATCCACAGAGGGACAGCCGTCATCAAACTCAAGCTATTCTCCCTACGGTGGCATTACCCACATCAGGTTCATCGGGTCGAGGCTTCGCCTCCTCTCAGCCGAAATATTCAGGCTCCCCGTAATTTGCGCGGGCATCTCTCCCGCACTCTAGCACGTATTCTATATACTTTTACAAAAATTGTAAAGTTCATTTGCGGATATTTATTAATAACTGTATAAAACAACAATCTCTTTATAATTCAGGGTTATTTTAAAAAATCATTGACAATTATTAAATATTCAAGTATGTTATAATTAATAATTTTATTTAGCGCGCAATAGACTCTATTGCAAATAAATAGCCGTTGGTAACGCGCGCATGGAGGATCGACTGTGGCTCTATACAGTTTATTCTTAAAATACATGCAGGAGGAATTATTGTAATGACAGCTGAAACAAAGAATAGGGTTTCTCTGTTCGACCGTTTTCTCAATGGAGTCGAGCGTGTCGGCAACAAACTGCCGCATCCGATCGCGCTCTTTGCGATCTTTGCCGCGGTGACGGCGGCAATCTCCGCAATACTGGCGGCGATGGGCGTATCCGCCACCGGCGAGCTTATCAACCGCGCCACGAATACCGTGGAAATGCAGACCGTCACCGCCGTCAGCCTGCTCAACACAAAGGGCGTCGTCTACATGCTCACTTCGGCCGTAAAGAATTTCACCGGCTTTGCGCCGCTCGGCGTCGTCCTGGTGGCGATGCTCGGCGTCGGCGTCGCCGAGACCAGCGGCTATATCCCGACGATCCTCAAACGCACCGTCGCGGTGACGCCGCGCCGTCTCATCACGCCCGTCGTCGTCTTCCTCGGCGTCATGTCCAACATCGCCTCGGACGCCGGCTACGTCGTCCTCATCCCCATCGGCGCGCTGATGTTCATGGCCTACGGACGCCACCCGATGGCGGGGCTCGCCGCCGCCTTTGCGGGCGTCTCGGGCGGCTTCTCCGCCAACCTCGTCATCGGCACCACCGACCCGCTCCTCTCCGGCATCTCTACGGAGGCCGTGCACATCCTTGACGCGGCGCGCACCGTCGAGCCCACCTCCAACTGGTACTTCATGATCGCCTCCACCTTCCTGATTACGATCATAGGCACGATCGTCACCGACTGCATCGTCGAGCCGCGCCTTGGTGAATACAAGGGAAAATTCCTTGAGGGGTCCTTTGAATCGCATCAAATCACGGAGAGGGAGCGCAAGGCCCTTAAGATGGCAAACATCACCCTGCTTGTGATGACGCTGCTTGTAGTGGTCGTCTGCCTGCCCGCCGACTCCTTCATGCGCAACCCCAAGACGGGCAGCCTCATCGCCGGCGCGCCGCTCATGCAGAGCATCATCGTGCTCATCATGTTCTTCTTTCTCGTCCCCTCGGTCGTCTTCGGCTATCTCTCCGGCAAATTTAAAGACCATAAGGACGTCTGCGGCGCGATGGGCAAGGCGATGTCCTCGATGGGCGCCTACATCGCCCTCTCGTTCGTCGCGGCACAGTTCATCAGCTACTTCAGCTACACCAACCTCGGCACCATTATCGCTCTCAAAGGCGCGCAGGTGATCGAATCGACGGGCATCGGCGGCATCCCGCTGATGATCCTCTTTATCCTCTTCAGCGCCTTTATCAATCTCTTCATGGGGTCGGCCTCCGCGAAGTGGACCATCCTCGCGCCGGTCTTTATCCCGATGTTCATGCTTCTGGGCTATTCGCCGGAGCTGACGCAGGTCGCCTACCGGATCGGAGATTCCGCGACGAACATCATCACGCCGCTGATGTCCTATTTTGCGATGATCATCGTCTTTGCGAGGGAATACGACGAGAACTCCGGCATCGGTACGCTCATCTCGACGATGCTGCCTTACTCGATCTTCTTCCTCATCAGCTGGTCGCTGCTGCTCGTCGTCTGGATGTTCTTCAACTTGCCGCTGGGCCCCGGCGCGGGACTATTTATGTAAACGCCGAGCGGATGACGCCCGTCGTCGCCCCGGGAAGTGACGCCGTGGATGATTTTACCGACGAGGCCTGAAAATGACGCCTTTTTCTGAAGTATAATAATCAAAACTAACGAAAGAAGATGAAGATTTTGATAAACAAAGAACGTCTTTTAAAAAACTTTCTTGAATATGTGGCGATCGACAGCGAAAGCGGCGGCGAAGCGGCGATGGCCGCGCGCGCCGCGGCGGACCTCAGGGCTCTTGGCTGTGAAACGCGTATCGACGAAACTGGCAACGTCGTCGCGGTCTTCTCGGGCGAGGCTCCCGCGCTCCTCATGAGCGCCCACCTTGACACTGTGGCCCCAGGCAAAGGGATCCGCCCCATCGTCACCGACGGCGTTATACACACCGACGGCAGCACGATCCTCGGCGGCGACGATAAATCAGGCGTAGCGGCGATCGTGGAGGCGGTCACGGCGGCGCGCGAGCAGGGGCTTGCTCACCGCACCGTCGAGGTCGTCTTCACCGTCGGCGAAGAGGTCGGCATGATCGGCTCAAAGGCTCTCGACTATACCAAACTCGCTGCGAAAGAGGCCGTCGTCTTCGATTCCAGCGGCGATACCGGCAGCATCACCAGCGCCGCGCCGGGGCAGTCGAAGATACGCGCCGAGATCAAGGGCGTCGCGGCGCACGCAGGCATCGCTCCCGAAAAGGGCGTCAGCGCGATCCAGGTGGGAGCCGCCGCCATCTCCGCGATGAAACTGCTCCGCATCGACGAAGAGACCACGGCAAACATCGGCACCTTCAAGGCCGTCGGTGCGACGAACATCGTCAGCCCCAGCGCCCGCATCGAGGCCGAGGTGAGGAGCCGCGATAACGCGAAGCTTGCGGCGCAGACGAAGCACATGGTGGAATGCCTTGAAAAGGCCTGCCGCGACTTCGGTGCGGAGCTCGACTGCCAGACAAAGATAAGTTACACCAGCTACGCGCATCCCGCCGACGAGCCGCTCGTGGCCTCCGTCGCTGATGCCTGCGAGCGCCTCGGCCTTACGCCCCGGATCGGCGTCTCCGGCGGCGGCAGCGACGCGAACATTATGAACGCGGGCGGCGTGAAAGCCGTCGTCCTCGGCACCGGCATGGACAGAGTACATACCACCGCCGAGCGCATCACGGTGAAAAACCTCGAAGACACGGCGCGGCTCGCGCTGGAATTGATGAGGCTGTAAACATTTTTACGGAATTGCCCTGCGCGTCTGAGCCTGCTTGTTTGGCCTTAAGAGTATAAGCGGACGCTGCCTGAAAATCTGACGGAATAATTCCAACCATAAAGCTCTCCCCCAAGCTGCTTTCCTGTCGGAAGCCTCTTGGGGGAGGCGTTTCTGCTCCAGCAGGAGCACGCCGTCGGGACCTATTGTGT